>JAQWSV010000022.1 GCA_029243005.1 Woeseiaceae bacterium | reverse complement strand
TGCCTCCGCGTCCTTGCCCGTAACGTCGTATTTCGCAAAACCGGACAGATCGAGAATGCCGACGCGCTCGCGCACGGCCGCGCACTCGTCTCTCACGACTTCGAAGACATTGTTGCGACGATAGCTGTATTCCTCTTCGCGGCCGTCGAGCGAAAACCATTTCGGACGCTCCCAGCCGAAACTCTCGGTAAAGACGCAGCCCTTGTCCAATAATTTCTGGTACAGAGGACTCGTGCGACTTGGCCTACCCGCCGGCAACTCCTCGCCCGGCAATGGCGTGAAGTAGGTCAAGCCATAATCCTGGAAACCCTTCGCTTTCATATAGTCATAATCGGCGTAGCTTCCGAAGCGACGAGGGTCGAAGCCAGTCATATTGATTTCGGAATCGCCATGAACCATCCACTGAGCAAGATACTTGCCACAACCAGCACCCTGGGCGATACCGAATGATGAACCACAGCACAGCCAGAAGTTCTTCAGACCCGCGGCGGGTCCGAGCAACGGAGGTCCGTCGGCTGAATGTGGAATTGCGCCGTTGACGACTTTCTTGATACCGGCCTCCTCGATGACCGGCATCCGTTCCATCGCGCGACCCAGCCACGGCATCAGGCGCTCCAGATCATCGGGAAATAACTCGCTGTCAGACTCCCAGGGCGGGTAACCATTTGGCTGCCAACACTCGACAAGATTCTCGTGTTCATAAATCCCGATGAGGCCGGACTTTTGCTCCTGGCGGATGTACGCGGAGCAATATGGATCCCGCATAACGGGCATCTCCTCGTCCCGGTCGATGAATTCCTGCACGGGACCCGTCACGATGTACTGGTGTTCCATGTTGCAGATCGGCAGGTCGTTTCCGACCATTTGCGACACCTGTCGGGCAAACGATCCGGCAGCATTGACAACAATCTCAGCTTTCACCGTGCCCTTCTCGGTGACAACTTCCCATTCGCCCGAGAGGAGCTGGTTAATGTCCGTCACACGATTGTGCTTGACGATTGTCGCACCCATATTGGTCGCGCCGCGCGCCATTGCGTTCGTCAAACCGGCCGGATCCGCGTGGCCATCATCCATCGTCCAAGCACCGGCGATCACGCCCGTGGTATCGAAGAATGGATTCAGTTTCCTGATTGCTTCCGGGCCGATGATCTCCATGCGAAAGCCAACGTTGTCGGCAATGCCTTTCATCGTGTGAAACCAGTCGAGATCGTCCTTTTCAAGCGCGATCCGAATCCCGCCGGAGGCGTGCCAGCTGACGTACTGGCCAGTCAGCTCCTCAAGCTGCGGGTACAACCAGTTGCTGTAAGCATGAATCTTGGCCAAGTTGTAATTACCGACAAGGCTCGGGCACTGGCCGGCCGCGTGCCAGGTAGACCCTGAGGTCAGCTCTCCCTTTTCGATCAGCAACACATCCTTGCAGCCTTCTTCAGCCAGGTGATAGAGCAGACCTACGCCCATGATACCGCCGCCGACGATGACGATTTCAGCTTGTGATTTGATGGCTTATCTCCCGCCGAATTCTTGTTTCACTCAGGCTAGCGCGGTCCCGACAACAGCGCAATGCGGGCTTGATACCTATCCGCCAACGCACTGGTCCAAAGGAGACTCAATCGTCGCACGTATACCTCCGGAAAAAGAGTTGGCGGATGAGACTTTCTGCTACGCCGCCGGGGTACTCTCAACACTGGAGTGACTGCGCCGGGGCCGCAGAATTCTATTGTTGGCCCGGCAGAATTTGACTAAGCTCAGTGGATCACTGTCAGGGAAATCTGTCATGTTCCGGCATCCTACCTACAAGAAAACGCTGGAGTGGTGGCCCCCACCATCTTCGTGCTGAGTCTCCCATCCGGGAGATAGAAAGTATTCCTGTCAGAATGCCGGGCGCACTTGTCCGGGGGTCGGCTGGCCCTAGCACTAAAGAGGTATCGAAATGCCGCTTGCAATGAACCGAGAAGTTTTTATCACCTGTCCCGTGACCGGGTCCGGTGGTACCCAAGATCGATCGCCACACGTACCGCGCAGCCCGAAGGAGATCGCCGACAGCGCCATCGAGGCTGCGAAAGCCGGCGCTGCCGTCGTGCACTGCCACGTGCGCGATCCCGAAACCGGCGCCCCGTCTCGTAAAGTCGAGTATTACAAGGAAGTTACTGAGCGCATTCGTGAATCCGATACCGATGTCGTCATCAACCTGACGGCCGGAATGGGTGGCGATGTCGTAACTGGCCCGCCAGAGAAGCCTTACCCTCTCGACGAACAGGGCACGGACATAGCCAGCGCCGAGGAGCGCACAGAGCACGTCCGCGTATGTCGGCCGGAAATCTGCACACTAGACTGCGGCACGATGAATTTCGCCGAGGCTGATTACGTGATGATGAACACGCCCGGCATGCTGCGCGCGATGGCAAAGCTCATGAAGGACTATGGCGCACGGGTCGAAGTTGAGGCGTTCGAGACGGGTCACCTCTGGTTTGCCAAGCAACTGGTCGAGGAAGGCCTGATCGAGGATCCGGTGATGGTGCAGCTTTGCATGGGCATTCCCTGGGGAGCACCTGACGACCTGAATACCTTTATGGCGATGGTCAACAACGTTCCGAAGGACTGGATCTTCTCTGCGTTTTCCCTCGGCCGGAACGAGATGCCTTACGCCGCGGCTGCCATTCTCGCGGGCGGCAATGTCCGCGTCGGCCTCGAGGACAATCTGTATCTTGAGAAGGGTGTTCTGGCTACCAACGCGCAACTCGTCGAACGCGCGGTGAGTATCGTAGAGGGCATGGGGGGGGCCGTGATTGGCCCAGACGAAGTTCGTGAGCGACTCAAAGTGGAGAAGCGCGCGCCGTTATGAGTGACGCGCAACTGAATCCCTCCACTGCGGCCATCATCGGCGGTGGCGTCATCGGCGGCGGCTGGGCCGCCCGTTTCTTGCTTTGCGGCTGGCGGGTCGTTGTGTTCGATCCGCATCCCGAGGCGGAACAACGCGTTGCCGATGTCCTCAACAATGCGCGGCTCTCCTGGCCCGCTCTGAGTGATTTTCCGCTGCCCAACGAAGGTGAACTCGTCTTCGTCGACTCGGTCGCAGAAGCGGTCGCCGAGGCAGACTGGATCCAGGAAAGCGTTCCGGAAGACCTGAAGATCAAGCACAAGGTCATCGCTGACATTGAGGCAAGCGCGAAAGCCTCAGCCATCATTGGTTCGTCGACGTCCGGGTTCAAACCGGGCGAACTTCAGGAAGGCGCAAGTTCTCCCGGCCGCATCATGGTCGTGCATCCGTTCAATCCTGTTTACCTGCTGCCGCTGGCCGAGGTAGTTGGCGGCGATGCCGTCGATAAATCAGCGCGCGATCGCGCCTGCGAGACGCTGCGCGCGATTGGCATGATGCCGTTGGTCGTACGCAAGGAAATTGACGCTCACATCGCGGATCGATTCCTCGAGGCCGTGTGGCGCGAAGCACTCTGGCTCATTAATGATGACATTGCGACAACCGAGGAAATCGACGAAGCCATTCGCATGGGTTTCGGCCTACGCTGGGCGCAGATGGGCCTGTTCGAAACCTACAGGCTGGCTGGCGGCGAAGAAGGCATGGCGCACTTCATCGCGCAGTTCGGACCGTGCCTGTCGTGGCCATGGACCAAGTTGATGGACGTGCCAGAACTTACCGACGAGCTCGCTCATAAGATTGCCTCGCAATCCGACGCTCAATCGGGAGCGTACTGCATTCGCGAACTCGAGCGCATCCGCGACAGGAATCTCGTCGGCATCCTCCGCGCACTGAAAGATCGTGACTGGGGCGCCGGCACCGTACTGGCCGAATTCGACAAGCGGCTCGCCAGATCGGACGCATTCGACATACCTGGGACGATCGATTCGAGCGGTCCCATGCGGATACTGGATCTGTCGGTGTTACCCGCATGGATCGACTACAACGGCCACATGACGGAGTTCCGTTACGTCCAGGTTTTCAGCGATACCTGCGATAAGATACTCGTCATGATCGGCATGGATGCCGACTACGTGGCCACGACCGGCGCCTGGTACACGGCGGAAACGCACACGATGCAGGTCGATGAGATCGGCGCCAACCAAAGGATTTACAGCACCGCGCAGATGCTCATGTGCGACTCGAAGCGCATACACGTCTTTTACCGACTGCATGCAACGGAGGACGATCGGTTACTCGCAACATGCGAGGCCATGTATTTGCACGTCGGCCGGGAATCCGGACAGGTGTGTGACGCAGCGCCCGCAATGATTGAAAAGGCGAAGCACTTTGCGGATGCGCATGCCGGCCTGCCAACACCCGATGCGGTTGGCCGGTACGTCGGACAACGATAAGCAGGACGAGTGAAATGCAGTTTGCACTGACAGACGAACAACAAATGATCGTCGACACGACGCGCGCCTTCGTCGAGAACGAACTCTATCCTCATGAGGCCGAGGTCGAGCGGACCGGCCATCTCGAGATTGATCTGATCCGAAAGATTCAGCAAAAGGCGATTGAGACCGGTCTTTACGCGGCCAACATTCCCGAGGAGTTTGGAGGCGGCGGCCTCGATACGCTGACCTGGTTGCTTTACGAAAAGGAGCTTGGCCGCGCAAACTACGCACTGCACTGGACCTGCGTCGCACGACCCTCAAACATTCTTTGCGCCGGCACACCGGAGCAACGCGAAAGGTACCTGCAACCCTGCATCGAAGGAAAAACCTGGGACTGTCTCGCCATGACGGAACCGGGGGCGGGGTCGGACCTGCGCGGGATGAAGGCGACCTCGAAGAAAGACGGTGATGATTATATCCTGAACGGCACCAAGCACTTCATCTCACACGCCGACATTGCAGACTTCTCCATCGTTTTCATGAAGTCGGGTGAAGAAGAAACACCGCGTGGCAAACGGGCGCTTATTACGGCGTTCTTCGTAGACAAGGGAACACCCGGTTACAGCGTTCTCGACGGCTACCGCAACGTCAGCCATCGCGGCTATACCAACGCCATTCTTGAGTTCGACAACTGCCGGATTCCAGCGGAGAACATGCTCGGTGAAGAACATAAAGGATTTGAAGTGGCGAACACCTGGCTTGGCGCAACACGCCTACAGGTGGGCGCAACCTGCCTAGGCCGGGCAGAACGGGCGTTTGCCCATTCGGTCGAATATTCGGCGCAGCGGGAACAGTTCGGCCAGCCCATCGGTCGATTCCAAGGCATCTCGTTCAAGCTTGCGGACATGGCGACCGAAATGCGGGCTGCCGAGCTCATGATCCTCGAGGCTGGCTGGAAATACGACCAGGGCACGATTACCGATGCGGACATGGCCATGGCGAAACTCAAGGCGACCGAAATGCTTGCCTTCGTCGCAGACGAGGCCATCCAGATTCACGGCGGGATGGGCCTCATGGACGAGCTACCGCTCGAGCGCATCTGGCGCGACGCCCGAATCGAACGGATCTGGGAAGGTACGTCCGAGATTCAGCGCTACATCATCAGCCG
>JAQWSV010000004.1 GCA_029243005.1 Woeseiaceae bacterium | reverse complement strand
CAATGGCATCGGCGAGCGCGCCGGTAACTGCTCGCTCGAAGAAGTGGTGATGGCATTGAAGACACGCAGTGAGTTCTTCGGCGTTAATACACATGTCGATACGAGGCGCCTGTACCCTACGGCGCGGCTGGTTTCCGGTATCACGGGCATGCAGATTCCGCGCAACAAGGCGATTGTCGGTGAAAACGCGTTTGCCCACGAGGCAGGCATCCACCAGCATGGCATGCTGCAGCATGCATCGACCTACGAAATCATGAAGCCAGAAGACATCGGGATCAGCAAGTCGAACCTGGTGCTCGGTAAACACAGTGGCAGGCATGCTTTCCGTGACCGCGTCCGGGACCTGGGTTTCGATCTCGACGACTTCGAGATTAATCGAGCGTTTAAGGAATTCAAGAGCCTCGCAGACAAGAAGAAGGACATGTATGACGGCGATATCGAAGCCATCATCATGAACGTCGATAATTCCTCGGCGGGACCGTGGACGCTGCACTCACTTCAGATCACGTCCGGCACGGCTATCGACGCGACGGCAATGCTGGAACTCATCGACGAGAACGGCAAACATCAGGAGGTCTCGGCAACGGCTGACGGCCCCGTGGAAGCCGCATTCATTGCACTTGAGCGGGCGACAGGCATCGACCTCACCTTGCAGAATTTTGAGCTCCACAGTGCCACGGTCGGTGAGGATGCCCAAGGCGAGGCAACCGTAACCGTTGACTACAACGGCCAGCCCTACCGTGGTCATGGCGCCAACCAGGACATTGTCGAGGCTGCTGCACGTGCTTATCTGGATGTCATCAATCGCATTCTTCGGCGCCGCGAACGTGGGCTTGATGACAAGGCGAGCGAAAGCGACATTAACCGCGCTTTGATTTGATAATCTATTATCGAATCGGTAGATGCCAATGCCAGCTACCCTTGTTAAGCTACGCCACCTTTTGCAAAGACCGTCCCGGGAGTTAATTGCATGAGCTTTGCCGGCACCAAATTCATCTGGATGAATGGCCAGATCATTCCCTGGGAACAGGCCACGGTACATGTAATGGCCCACGCGCTGCACTATGGCTCGTCCATTTTCGAAGGCATCCGCGTCTACAAGACGGCGGACGGCCCACAGGTATTCCGGCTGACCGATCACATGCAGCGTTTCTATGATTCGGCCAAGATTTACCGCATGCCGCTGGGCTATGACCGGGACGAACTGGTCCAGGTTTGTAAGGACCTGATTCTGAGGAACGAACTGGTGAATGGGGCCTATATCCGGCCGATTGCTTTTCGGGGTGTCGGCGAAGCCGGACTCGCACCGAAGGAGGATCATCGCGTCGATGTCGCCATTGCAACGTGGGAATGGGGCGCTTACCTGGGTGATGAAGGACTGGAACAGGGGGTCGATGTATGCGTTTCCAGCTGGCAGCGCGTTGCACCAAATACGATTCCTGCGATGGCCAAAGCCGGTGGCAACTATTTGTCCGGCCAACTGATCAGCTGCGAAGCCAAGCGCCTGGGATTTGCGGAAGGCATTGCGCTCTCGACGGACGGCACCGTCAGTGAAGGCGCCGGCGAGAACATTTTCCTCATCAAGGACGGCCGGATCCTGACCCCACCCGCGACATCTTCTATCCTGAGTGGCCTGACACGTGATTCCATCATGAAACTGGCAACACGCATGGGGCTCACTGTTGAAGAGAAGGCTATTCCGCGTGAGGCACTCTATCTTGCCGACGAACTGTTTTTTACTGGAACAGCTGCTGAAGTGACACCGATCAAGTCTGTTGACCGTATCGAGATCGGACCGGGTCACCGCGGACCCATCACACAAAAGTTGCAGGATGCGTTTTTCGGTCTGTTTAGTGGCAAGACGGAGGATACAGATGGCTGGCTAGAACCGGTCGATGTGCAAGCCGTTGCCGCGGTGGGCGGCACCTGAGACATAAGACCGTGCCCTCGGACTCCCCGCAAACCCTATTCGAGAAAGTCTGGTCAGAACATCTCGTTAAGGACGAGACACCGGATACCCCGGCGATCCTTTTTATTGACCTGCACCTGATCCATGAAGTAACGACACCGCAGGCCTTTACGCTATTGCGTAAGAACGGCCTGTCCGTGCGGCGTCCTGACCTTACGCTCGGCACGATGGATCATTCGACGCCGACTACACCAGTACGGACGTTCAAGGATCTCCAGGTGGTCGGCGAAAGTGCAGCCAACCAGGTACGCACGATGCAGTCAAACTGCGAGCAATTCAATCTGGAGTTACACGGATTCGAAAGCGAGCACCGTGGAATCGTGCACGTCATCGGCCCCGAAATGGGCGCAACCCAGCCGGGCAAGACCATTGTCTGCGGCGACAGTCACACGAGCACACATGGCGCATTTGGGGCTCTCGCTTTCGGTATCGGAACAACGGAGGTTGGCCATGTCCTCGCTACACAATGCCTTCTGCAAAGAAAGCCGCAAACGATGTCGATCGATGTCTCCGGGACATTGCAATATGGCGTCACTGCGAAGGACGTCATCCTTGCGGCCATTGGCGAGATCGGCGTCGACGGTGGTACCGGACACGTTATCGAGTACCAAGGCGCAGCCATCGAAGCGATGGATATGGAAGAACGCATGACCG
>JAQWSV010000270.1 GCA_029243005.1 Woeseiaceae bacterium | reverse complement strand
CAGGTCGCGCTGCCAGCGAGACACCGGCAGTTTCAGCGCCAAGTGATCCAGCATGGCATTGGCGAGACCCAGATTGCCTTCCGCATTCTCGAAGTCGATCGGGTTAACCTTGTGTGGCATCGTAGAGGAACCCACCTCGTTTTCCGCCACCTTCTGGCGGAAGTAGCCGAGTGAGATATAGCCCCAGAGGTCCCGACAGAGATCCAGCATAATCGTGTTGTAGCGCATCAGGGCATGACAGTATTCGGCCGCCCAGTCATGCGGCTCAATCTGGGTCGTATGTGTATTCGGATCTAGGCCGAGTGATTCGACGAATGCCTTGCTGACAGATTGCCAATCGACATCAGGGTAGGCCGCTACGTGGGCATTGAAGTTGCCGACCGCACCATTGAATTTGCCGCGGATTTCAACGGCAGCGAATTGCTTCCGTGCCCGTGACAGTCGATGCACGACGTTCGCCAGCTCTTTACCGACCGTGGTGGGACTGGCGGTTTGTCCGTGAGTTCGTGACAACATCGGAATCGCCGCGTATTCGTTGCTCATGAATCGCAGTTTCGCGCTGATCTGACGCATGGGCGGCTGAATTACATCCTCCCTCGCGGCGCTCAACATCAGGGCATAGGAGAGGTTATTGATGTCCTCGGACGTGCAGGCAAAGTGGATGAACTCAGCCAGGAGTTGCGCCTCGGTACCCGTACCGATTTTCTCCTTGATGAAATACTCAACGGCCTTGACGTCGTGATTGATGGTCGTCTCGATTTCTTTGACCCGTTCAGCATCGTCAGCTGTGAAACCGTCTACGATGTTGTTCAATACGTCTTTCATGTCGGAAGAGAGCGGGGGAAGGTCGGCTATCGACGGCTCGTCAGCCATCCACTGTAGCCAGTGAACCTCGACCAGGATCCGATACCGGATCAGTCCATATTCACTCAGGATGTCACGAAGTCCGCCGACCTTGTCCGCGTAACGACCGTCGGCCGGGGAGAGGGCTCTCAATGTGTTGCGTTTCATCCTGTCGCTGCCTCTGGACTTAGGCGCGGAAAGCGCGAATCATACACCAAAGGAAAGCATTTCATCAGACGGTGTGTCGCCGCTAGCGGACCGGGAGAAGAAGGATTCGATGAGTAACAAAGGTTTTCGTACCGTCCATGACAGCATGGGTGAATTGGAAGTACCGCAAGACGCATTGTGGGGTGCCCAGACACAGCGTGCCGTTGACAATTTTCCTATATCTGGTATTCACATGCCGCGTTCGTTTATCGCGGCAATGGGCTTGGTTAAGTGGGCTTGTGCGGGCGCCAATGCCGAACTGGGTCTGTTGACGTCCAGCAAAGCGATGGTGATCCAGGAAGCTGCGCTGGAAGTTGCCGGCGGAAAGCATGATCGACACTTCCCAATCGACGTATTTCAAACGGGCTCCGGCACGAGCTCCAACATGAACGCCAACGAGGTGATCGCGGGACTTGCAACTAAAAAGCTCGACAACGAGATCCATCCAAACGATCACGTCAATATGAGCCAGAGCAGCAATGACGTTATTCCGACCTGTGTCCACGTCAGTGCGGCTATTGGTATCCAGGAAAAACTACTACCGGCGCTGGCGCACCTGTCATCCGTGCTCGACAAGAAAGCGCGGGAGACGGATGAGGTCGTCAAGACTGGCCGAACGCATCTGATGGACGCCATGCCGGTGACGTTGGGGCAGGAGCTGGATGCTTGGGGCACGCAGGTTGATCAGGCAAGCGAGCGACTGAATGACACGATGCACCGGCTAACGGGTCTGGCACAGGGTGGCACGGCGGTCGGAACCGGAATCAATGCGCACCCTAAGTTTGGAACCAAAGTGACCACCTTGCTCGCTGAGAAAACGGGCATTCCCTTCAAGCCGGCAGACTCATTATTTGCGGGCCTAAGCAGTCAGGATGTCGCTGTAGAAACATCGGGACAGTTGCGAGCCCTAGCGGTAAGCCTGACTAAGATCGCGAACGATTTACGCTGGATGAATTCCGGCCCGCTGGCGGGTATTGGTGAAATCGCGTTGCCGGCACTGCAGCCCGGTTCTAGCATCATGCCCGGTAAGGTTAATCCGGTGATTCCGGAGGCCGTCGCTATGGTTTGCGCACAAGTCATTGGTAACGATGCGACGATCGCAATCGCGGGCCAGACTGGCAACTTCCAGCTCAATGTAATGCTGCCGGTTGTCGCACATAATCTTTTGCAGAGCATCGAAATTCTCGCCAACGGGGCCACCTGCCTAGCAGACTCCGCCATCGCCGACTTCGCTGTCAATGAAGACAACATCCGGGCAGCACTGGAGCGAAATCCGATTCTTGTCACCGCCCTGAACCCGGTTATTGGCTACGAAAAGGGCGCAGCGATCGCCAAGAAAGCCTACGCCGAAGGTCGACCAATCAAGGACGTCGCCCGCGACGAGACGGATCTAACAGACGAAGAGCTGGATAGACTCCTGAATCCGGCGAACCTCGCAAAGGGCGGCATCAAGAACTGATGTCCATCATCATCACCGCCGATGACATCCGGGAGCGACTGGCGGGCACAACGAAGCCTGACGATTTGTTGGCTGTCGATTTCACGCATATGGGCGCCCGTATGCCAGGACGAGTGGTCGATCGCCTCAAACCACGGCTGCGAGCAGCGGGCGTGCTGATTCCGGTCGTCGATCGGCCGGAAACTCCCTCGATCTTGCTGACCAAGCGGTCAAAAGATCTCAGGCACCATGCCGGGCAGGTCAGTTTCCCCGGAGGCGTTATGGAATCGGATGATGAAGATATTGTTGCAACAGCGCTTCGTGAAACTCACGAAGAGGTGGGTATCGCACCCGGTTACATCGATGTGGCAGGTTACTTGCAACCCATTGCGACTATCACCGGCTACGCCGTGACCTGCGTTATTGGGATTGTGGATCACCCAGTGGAGTGGGAAGCCGATCCGCTCGAGGTGGACGAGATCTTCGAGGTACCATTGCCCTTCCTGCTGGACGAGGCAAATATGGAGGTTACAGAGGGTGAATTTGAAGGGGTGCGACTCCCCGTCGCCTCCTTCCACTATGAAGAGCACCGGATCTGGGGTGCCACCGCAGGAATGCTCGTAAGGTTTATTAAGTTACTAATAAAACCTATATAAAACAGAGAGTAATGAGACAGTTAGAGAAATTAGTTGAGATTATGGCGCATCTGCGCGACAAGGAGACGGGCTGTCCTTGGGACGTCGAACAGGATTTCTCGACGATCGCCCCATACACCATTGAGGAGGCTTACGAGGTGGCGGATGCTATTGCCCGCAATGATCTGGGCGACCTCCGCGATGAGCTGGGCGACTTGCTGTTTCAGGTGGTTTTTCACGCACGTATAGCGGAAGAACTTGGCGAATTTACCTTCGACGACGTTGCATCGGGTATCACCGACAAGATGGTCCGCCGCCATCCCCATGTATTCGGTACCGATGCTGAAAAAGAGGCAGGCCCGCAAAAGGGTGCCTGGGAACAAATTAAGGCCGCCGAGAGGGCTGCAGCCGCACGTAGTACCTCGGACAGCTTGCTGGATGGTATCGCTGTGGCAATGCCGGCGCTCAAACGGGCTGAAAAGCTGGGAAAACGGGCGGCCTCGGTTGGCTTTGACTGGCCGGACGCACGGGGCGCCCGAGCTAAGATCGGCGAGGAACTGTCGGAGTTGTCGGCTGCGGAGTGCAGCGGCAAGCGGCAGGATATGGAGGAAGAGTTCGGGGATTTGCTGTTCGCGGTAGTCAACCTGGCCCGGCATCTGAAAATAGACCCTGAAAAAGCACTGTCGGATGGGAATCGTAAGTTCGAGCGGCGATTTCGGCGCATGGAATCGGCGGCCGCCGACGACAATATCTCACTTGAGACCCTCAGGACGGAGGAGCTGGAAGCTCGCTGGCAGGAAGCAAAGAAAGAACTTTAGGTAACGGTCGGGCCCAAGTCCTCCCGACATGCATAAGACATTCAGTTTCAGGGCTTTTATGGCGTTTCTGTTCAGCGGAGATTCATTGCCCCCTGTCTAATCTTAGCCCTAGGCTCGGAAACGGTCCGGGTCACTTATCCAAGTATGGAGAGAGGCAATGAAGACGAAATCCCGGATTGCGAACGTAACGCGGCTTGCACTTGCGTCGCTGGTCTTGGTCGCCGGTCAAGGAAACGCGGCGGATTATGCATCCAACAGTACGCGTCAAGGGGCGGCCTATGACTATGCAAAGGTCATCGAGGTAACGCCGGTCGTCAGGTACGTAACGGTTACGACACCCGTCAAGGAGTGCTGGGAAGAGGCGGCGTACTACACCCGAACCCGCCCGGATACCGGTAGGGTTGGCAAAACACTGTTTGGAGCCATTGTCGGTGGCGTTATCGGACATCAGTTTGGCAGCGGTCGCGGCAACGATGCGGCAACCATTGCCGGTTCACTCATGGGTGCTGCCCTTGCAAACGGCTCCAGCAACCGGCCTTACTACCAGACCACCGAATATGAACGGCCGGTGCGACGTTGTGAGACCAATTACCGATCACACCAGGAAGAGCGTATCGATAGCTATGACGTGCTGTATCGTTATCATGGCCATAATTACACAACCCGTATGCCATATGACCCGGGTAAACGACTGAAGATCCGAGTGGGCGTGCGGCCGGCTAGATAATTCGCCAATCATCGCCAGCGATGATTGTGACCGACTTCGTTGCAATCGCGCTGGCGACATTCCACACTTGCTGTGGCATAACATTTCGCTCGGCAGATAGACATGCGAATCCTCCTAACTCTGATCACCGCTACGTTGCTGTTTGCACAGAGTGCAACGGCATCGGCGTTGTCACGGATGCCGGATAACGAGGTGGGGGTGGCTCCGACCGAACCGACTGCTAATTCGGGGTTGCGACAGGCCGGCTGCACGAGCCTTAACCAGGCAGTCG
>JAQWSV010000259.1 GCA_029243005.1 Woeseiaceae bacterium | reverse complement strand
GGCCTGTTTCTTCGAGTGCCTCAGGGTCATACGCGCGAACGTTCGCGCCGGCAGCCCAGAGCGCTTCCATGAGCACACGGCTGGACGCCTCACGCATGTCATCGGTATTTGGTTTAAAGGACAGACCCCAGACTGCCAGTGTCTTCCCAGCCAGATCATCGCTAAAATGACCGGACACTTTGTCGAACATGCGATTTTTCTGTCGATTGTTGACCGCTTCCACAGCGTCCAGCAATTCAGCCTTGTATCCTGCCTGCTCGGCCGATTTCGTGAGTGCCCGCACGTCCTTCGGAAAACAGGACCCTCCGTAGCCGGCGCCGGGATAAATGAACTGGTAACCGATTCTCGGATCGGAACCGATGCCCAGTCGAACCATCTCAATGTCCGCACCGACACCTTCTGCCAGGTTTGCGACCTCATTCATGAAGCTGATCTTGGTCGCAAGCATTGCATTAGCCGCATACTTGGTTAGCTCCGCCGACCGCACGTCCATCGTAATCATCCGGTCACGATTGCGATTGAACGGCTCGTACAAGGCACGCAACAGCTCATTCGTCCTCGGATTGTTCGTGCCGACGACGATTCTGTCGGGCTTCATGAAATCATTGATCGCGGCCCCTTCTTTCAGAAATTCCGGATTTGAGACGACATCGAATTCGAGAGAAGCGCCTCGCTCCGCCAGTGCAGCGTTGACCTCATGGGTTACCTTGTCCGCCGTTCCAACCGGCACCGTCGACTTGTCGACGATGATTCGGTACTCCGTCATATGACTGCCGATCGTTCGGGCAACGGCCAGGACGTGCTGCAGGTCGGCAGATCCGTCCTCATCGGGCGGTGTTCCGACCGAGATAAACTGAAACAAGCCGTGATCGACGCCCTTCTGGACATCTGTCGTAAATTCGAGCCTGCCCGCTTCGCGGTTTCGCTGGATATAGTCGTTCAGGCCGGGCTCATAGATCGGCACTTCACCGGCATTCAGCCGATCGATCTTGTCTTTATCGATATCGACACAAACGACGTGATTGCCTGCCTCCGCCATGCACGCGCCGGTGACGAGGCCGACGTAGCCTGATCCAAAAATCGTCAAACGCATCAAGTGTTTCCTAGTTGTACTTCTCGGTTTCGCATTGGGACAGTGTTCACGCCACAGGTCAACGAACTAGGTCACAGGAATCAAAAAAACTGTCGTCAGTCCTCGTCAAGATCCAGACGGAACCCGACGGACCAGTTGCTGAACGCACCGGACTCGTAGTCGCCTACGATGGCGACGCCCCGAACGATCGTCCAACTGAATCCCACACCGAACAGGGTGTCACTGTCGAATTCCAAGGTATTCAGATTCGCGTCGCCGACATTCGTGAACCGGCCATAGGCGCTCAATTGCAAATCATCATTCACCATATGTCGAACACCGATCGCACCACCAATGTCCTTCTCACTCATGTCGAAGTTCTCAATGGCGAAGCTGCCGAAATCGAGGTCGAGACTGTCGTATGACACCTCCGCGTATAGGTCGGTCGAAAACCGAAGGGAATACTTCAGGCCGATTCCGCCGCGAATGGTCGTGTAGTCGAATTCATCCGATGCCGGAAAAGTACCTTGCGAATTGTTAACGACCGCATCGACCGCAATATCGGTGGAACCGTAGTCCAGGAAGACATAGAAATTGTTCCATGTACCAAATGACCCACGAAAGCGCACACCGTCGCCATCGCTGCCGTCAATATCCACCGTCTGGCCAGGTATCGGGAGCTGTGAACCCTGGCGATCGACGTTCTGCCCCATGTAAGAAAGGTCCAGCCACGAGTACCGAACTTCCTGTGCCCCAGCGACTGCCGAAAGCAAAGACAGCATCAGGACTGCTGCTGATGAGAGTATTGGCCGTATTTTCATTAGCGATGTCCTCTTGTAGCTACTTCACGCCGCGTGACACGGAGCCGGTGCGGTGCGGAAAATCGAAAAAGTTTGACCAGCATTAGGCCGAACAGGAACAGTGAACTCATCGTTCCGCCGCCCGAACCGCCGGTCTGGTCATTGGGGGTTACCGTCACGTTTCGGGTGATCGGTGTTGCGGCATTGCCCGCAAAATCCGTAACATTGTAAGTGACGGTATAAGAGCCCGGGTTTCCCATGTTGATGTTATTAGTCATTCTGATGGACGCAGTAATGTCACCGTCGATATTGTCTTCCGCCGTCGCACCTGCATCGATATAGGCCGTTCCGGCCTTCACATTGGTGCTACTCTCACCGAGCAAGGTCAACGCGGGTGGTACCGCATCGCCCCGGCCAAGATTGCCGAAACCATCATTCAGAAAGACGCCCGCTCCACCTTGGAGTGCGCCACCCATGGCAAGGTCGACACCGCCTGGAACGCCAACATCTGTGAACCCCAGATCGGTCAGTACACCGGCAAAAGAGTCTATATCCGCAATCTGTTCGCTGTGCAGATCAAAGCCGCCACCATTAGCCACCCAGACCTGGTGCACGCCACTCATGTTGATGAATACGAGGTCGTCTACGCCATCAGAAGACACATCACCGGCATGGATGTCGTCCGTCGGCGCTACTCCCAGCAGATCTCTCGGGTTGCCGAATGATGCACTGCCGTTGTTGATCAACACTGCGTTCGCGGGCACGTCACCGATGCCGGACGATATGCGGCCGAAAGCGAGGTCCTGTCGTGCATTGCCGCCGAACTCACCGACAGCCACCGATGAGGCATCGCCGATATTGATCAGGTCTTCCGGCCTAAACCCGTTACCGGATTTTTTTGTCCACACTTGACTATCACTGCCGACGTTGGCAAATACCAGATCATCGCGCAGATTGTTATCGAAGCGACCCACAGCGACTGCCCGGCTATTCGCGTTGCCGAGTTCGTCGTGCAGATCGAATCCGCCGGAACCATTGCCGAGATACACAGGGTTGGCCGCTACGGTCGCAATGGCAATATCCGCATTGCCGTCATTGTTGAAATCGCCGACCGCCACGTCCTGGCTGAATGTGCCGCCCAGGGTGGCCATGACGGAAAAATTGCCGGCGCCGTCATTGCCGTAAACCATGTCGGGCTGGCCGCCGCCGTTCGCGACAACAATGTCGTTGATACCATTGTTATCAAAGTCACTAACTGCGACACCTTCATTAGCATTGTTGTCAGCGATCGAGATCGGCGACAGAGCAAAATTCCGGAACCCGTCGCTCAGGAACACCTGGACCGGTTGCCCGGCAGCCGTGCCTACCACTACGTCGGCGGACCCATCGCCGTTAATATCGCCCGCGGCAACAGAACGGACGTTGGAGTTACCAAGGATCTGAACAGCACCTTCACTGAATGCCGCTGCAACGCCAACAGCCGACTGTGCCGAGTTGTCCGCCATGTTCGGATCGATCGGCACGGGATTAATACCAGCTGCTATGGCAAACGTCATCACGTCGCCAACGATTGTCGTGTTCGTATTGAGGACGATCGAGGTCACGCCATCCGGCGGAACGGTGCCAACGATGCAATTGAACGTAGTCACCTGGCCGGACGGCGGCTGAATCGTGCAACCACCCGGGGAAGTCGTCATCAGGCCAGAACCAATAAAGCTACCGTTTAACTCGACGCTGGAAGCGGATTGCTGGCCCGGCGCATTTCGCACGTTGAATGTCCACCGCAACTGATCGTTGAGCATGCCAGGATTGGGTGTCACGCTGATATCCAGCGAGACGTTAGCCCGATCAAGCGCAGCAATGATGAGATCGAACTCGTCAACTGCCGGAATCGTGCCGGCAACGCCATCGGTCGCAGTTACGGTGATGACATAAGGATCGTTGTCCCTGGCATCATCGATCGTCGGTGTGCCGGAAAACACACCCGTGTTTCCATTGAACGTTATGTTGCCACTCACCGGAAGTT
>JAQWSV010000256.1 GCA_029243005.1 Woeseiaceae bacterium | reverse complement strand
AGCCTTAACCAGGCAGTCGAGCAGGTCCGGCGCCAATATAAGGGCCGAATCGTGAGTGCCGAAACTCAGGTGCGGCTGGGCCGTCAGAGCCATGTCATCAAGGTCCTGACCAGCGACGGTACCGTCAAGACCGTCAGGATTCGGGGCTGTCGGGTTTGACCTGCATAGACACGGAGAAAGTCGATGCGATTACTTGTCATTGAAGACGATGCCGTACTGCGCGAATCGCTGTGCAAACAACTTGTGAAGAGCGGATTTGGGGTTGACCACGCAGGTGACGGTCGCGAAGGCCTTTATTTCGCACTTGAGTATCCCGTTTACCTGGCCATAGTGGACCTCGGTCTGCCTCAGATATCGGGGCTTGATGTGATTCGGGAAGTGCGGGATAAAGGCAGGACCTATCCGATCTTGATCCTTACGGCACGTGATCGCTGGCAGGATAAGGTTGATGGACTGGACGCTGGCGCCGATGACTATGTCGTCAAGCCGTTTCACTTCGAGGAAGTCTTCGCCCGGGTCAAGGCCCTGCTGCGTCGCAGTGGCGGCTGGGCCACTTCGGTCCTGTCGGCCGGGCCGGTGACACTGGATACGTCCCGGCAGGAACTCAAAGTGAACGACGCGTCAGTCGAGCTGACCAGTTATGAATATCGCATCATCGAGCACCTGATGATGCGGGCGGGACAGGTGATTTCGAAATCTGAACTAACCGACCGGCTTTACGACCAAGACTTTGAGCGCGACAGCAACGTTATCGAAGTATTTATTGGTCGGTTACGCAAGAAGATGGACCCGGACAACAGTCTGAAACCCATCGAAACATTACGCGGGCGTGGATATCGCTTCGCCATTGAACGTAATCAGGCCGACTAAGTAGCGTTAATGACGTCGTTAAGCGCAAGGCTTCTGGTATCTGTCAGCCTGCTGCTGATCCTGTTTTTCGGCGCCACGATCGTGGTCCTGGAGGTCGCCTTTCGCCAGGCAGGCGAACAGGCGCAGGAAGACATACTGGATACCCAATTAATGGCGCTGATTGCTGAGGCTGAACCAAATCTCGATGGCGAGCTCGTCATGCCACTCGACCTTCGCGAGCCCGATTTCAGTAACCTGGGCTCAGGCCTCTACGGCGCGCTAGCCGATGAAAGTGAAGCGCCAGTCTGGACTTCGCGTTCATCGCTCGGACTGAACGTACCTTACGGCGCCGTTCCATCACCGGGCGCATACAGTTATTCCCGCGTCATGCTTGAAGACGGCACACCGCTAATGGCCTTGAGTTTTCATGTCCAGTGGGAGCTCGCCAACGGTGAGCTCAAACCTTACACATTTCGGGTAGCCCAAAGTCTCGATTCATTCAATGTGCAGCTGTCAGCATTTCGACGGCAGTTGTTCACGTGGTTCGGCGCCGTAGCAGTGATCATGCTACTGGCGATTTATGTTGTCATGCGCGGGCTGCTCAAACCCCTGCGCCAGATCGAGTCAGAGATCAGCGAGATTGAAGGAGGCCATCGCCGGAGGCTATCCGACCAATTTCCTGACGAGCTGTCCAGCGTTGCACGCAATATGAATCTGTTGATCGGCAGCGAACGAGGACGCTCCGAGCGCTATCGAAATACGCTGAATAACCTCGCGCATAGCCTGAAGACGCCATTGGCAGCCATCCGGTCGGTCCTGTCCGAGCAGAAATCTGACGAACTGACGCGCCGCGTCGAAGCCCAAATTGAACGCATGAATGACATCGTGCGTTACCAGTTACGTAAGCCGTCTTCAATTCAAAGCGAGAGTTTCGGTGTCGTTGCTATGCCAGTTGCCGACGAGCTACGAAAATTGGTCGATGGACTGCACAAGGTCTACAAGGAAAAGTCGCCGGATATCCACGTCGAAACATCCAACGACGTCATGTTTCGTGGCGATACCGGCGACTTCCTCGAACTTGCCGGCAACCTCCTTGACAACGCCTGCAAGTGGTGCGATTCGAAAGTCAGTCTGACCATATTGCCACTCGGTAACGTGGGGTTTGGCACGGGCGCCATGTCATTGGTTGTGGAAGATGATGGCCCAGGGATCCCGGAAGAGGCAAGGGAGGCTCTGTTGCAACGAGGTATGCGCCTCGACGAAAACACGCCCGGTCATGGGATCGGGCTCGCTGTCGTCAAGGACATCTCCCGGTCCTATGGTGGTGAGGTGAAGATCGGAGAATCTTCTCTCGGCGGCGCAAAGATCGTCGTTACCGTCAAGCCTGACTAGTCTTCAGATTGCATAGTCTTTTTTATCGCTTTGCCGGCATCAAGGAGCGGCTCGATAAGATCGAGCGGAAGCGGGAAAATGATCGTATTGGTTCGATCCCCTGCGACTTCCTTCATGGTTTGTAGGTAGCGTAACTGCAAGGCTTGCTTCTGTGATTCCAGTTTCTTCGCTGCCTCGGCCAGGATATCAGCTGCCTGTCGCTCACCTTCGGCGGCGATGACCTTGGCCCGTCGGGCACGCTCGGCTTCCGCCTGCTGGGCAATCGACCGGATCATGCTTTCATCGAGATCGACATGCTTGATCTCAACGTTAGCGACCTTGGTGCCCCAATTATCAGTGCGTTGGTCCAGGATGCCCTGGACATCTGCATTCAATTTGTCGCGTTCCGACAGCATGTCGTCCAGTTCGTGCTGGCCGAGTACCGAACGCAACGTTGTTTGAGACAATTGGCTAATGGCCTCAAAAACGTCGGCAACCTGAATAATCGCTTTCTCCGGATCGACGATACGGAAATAAATAACCGCATTCACTTTGACCGAGACGTTATCCCGAGAAATGACGTCCTGTGTCGGCACGTCCATGACGATGACGCGCAGATCTACCTTGGTCATAGTCTGGATGAACGGAAAGAGCAGGATCAGACCTGGACCTTTGACGGTTTGAAATCGACCGAGCAGGAATACGACGCCGCGCTCGTACTCTTTCAGTATTTTGACCGCGTTAAACAGGACGACCGTGAGAATGATAAGAATGAAGCCGATAAGTGTTACGGACATGTCAGAATTCCTCTTTTCTTCTATTTCCTGGCGACCGGTTCCTCACCGGCGTCGGCATCGATAGGCTCTACATCGAGTACTAGGCCGTCGATGTTGTTTACTCGGACCTCCTGGTCCTTTGAAATGGGCGACGTACTCCTGGCCAACCAGGTTTCTCCTTCCAGCCATATTTGGCCCTCGCCGGTAAACGACTCAGTTGCAACACCGACGGCATGAAGGATCCGTTCGACGCCACTAATGGCACCGCGCTTCTGTAAACGAATCGCGTAGCTTGCCAGCCACAGCAGGAATGTGCCAAACACAATCGCCATGCTGACGACAAAGGTAATGGAAATGCCGAAGCCGGGAATGCCGCTGTCAAACATCATAATCGAGCCGAATACCAGGGCCGCAAGCCCGCCAAGACCCAGAGCCCCGAAACTCGGGGCAAACGCCTCCGCAATAATTAATATGACGCCGATGATGATCAGAATCAATCCCGCATAATTCACTGGCAATACCTGCAAGGCATACGCAGCCAGCAGTAAGCAGATTACACCGACTACTCCAGGGACGATTGCGCCGGGACTATAGCCCTCGAACCATAGCCCGTAAAT
>JAQWSV010000250.1 GCA_029243005.1 Woeseiaceae bacterium | reverse complement strand
GCCTATACCGAAGCCGAGCACGATTGGGATGAATCATTCGGTTATTTCGGTGCCGCTCAGAACTACAATGATTATACCGACGAGGAAATCAAAGGAGCCGGAGGGCGCCCTGAGTTCGCAAAGGGCTATAACGATGCAAATGGCGACGGACTAATTGATATTCGCAGTGAATTTAATTTCGGAGCATCAACTAATTGTGCCAAACGCGATCTCGGATCAGCAGGAAGAACCAATCCTACGGATTTCACAAAAACTGCATTTGATGCATTCCTGCTGGGACGAGAAGTCCTGAAAAATGCTGCAGCTGCAGGGGAGCTAAGCGCAGACGCTCAGGCAGTTCTGGATACACAAATACAGACAGCCTCCCACGCTTTTGAGATGTGCATTGCTGCAACGGTTGTTCACTACATCAATGACAGCCTCGGTGATATGGCTAGTTTCGATACAGTTAACGGTACGTTCGCTGATCTGGCTAATTTTAAGGACCTGGCTAAACATTGGGCGGAGATGAAGGGCTTTGCCTTTGCTATGCAATTTAGCCCGGCCTCACCGTTCCGTGATAACGAGACTGCGACGGATAACCTGCGACAGGTCTACACTTTAATGGGTGATTATCCAGTCCTAGCCGACGGGACCCAAGGTGGTGTGGCCTTTGCTGGTGGAGTTGCACAGTACGAGTCAGACCTGTTGGCCGCTCGAGATATTATTGAGGCCACGTACGGTTTCGACAACGAAAACGTTATCAACTGGTAAACAGTACGCAGTACGGCGGCTGACAAGGGACAGTCGCCGGACAGCTAGAGCGAGGCGCGTCTCTGACGCGCCCGCTTTTTTCGCATACTAGAGAATACACCGTGAATAAGCGAATCAATCAAACACTCTTTCTTACAATTGTCACCCTCCTTACTGCTTGCGTAGACAGCGGCGGAGAAGACAACGACATTCCAACATCTCCCGATTTCGATTTCACTGGCATGATGGCCAACTATGCCGATGCCGTTATTTTACCCACCTACGAACGGTTTGGAGCTCGAACAGCAGCGCTGAGCGACGCACAGGGACCACTCGCGGGGTATTGCACAAGCATTGGTTCAGAAAATGAAACTACGGCATTGGCTGTGGCACGCATGGAGTGGCTACAAAGTATGGCTACCTGGCAGGAGGCGGAAGCCTATCTCGTCGGACCAGCGAGCGCTAATGGCGGATCAATCAGAAACAGCATTTATTCCTTCTTTTCGGGGTCACCACTGAGTACCTGTGCGATCGACCAAGCGGTCGTGCTCGCACAGGATCCCGGATTCGATATTAATTCGCGGTCGTTCAACCAGCGCGGCCTGGATGCATTGGAGTACTTGTTGTTCAATGAGGAACTTTCACACACCTGTCCTGCGCAGATCGTCGAAACAGCGGACTGGGACCTTCGACCCGAACTCGAACGAAAGCAATTGCGGTGCGACTACGCAATTGACCTCGCGAACGACCTCGATCAATCCAGCAACACGCTGACTGACCAATGGCAGTCAGCAGGGAGTAACTATCGATCGCATTTTGTTGATCCACAAAACCTCGCCGAAAACTTTCAGGCATTATCTGAATCCCTCTTCTATATTGAGCTCGAGGCCAAAGACACCAAACTCGGAATTCCGACTGGCATCAAGGACGACTGCAGTCAGTTGACATGCCCCTCAGCCGTGGAGTCGCCATTCAGTGACACCGCACTTGGCAACATTCGGGCGAATCTGACCGGGTTTAGAGACGGTCTGACGGGCGCTATGGGCCTGGGTTTCGACGATATCATTGCGAGCGAAGGATTCTCTTCCGTTAACGACAACTTTTTGAACAATATTGATATGGCGATTACACTCATTGATTCGATGAACTCGCCGCTTCTCGATCAACTCCAAGCGATCGACCAGTCTGGCACGGACGCAGATTGCATCAACAGCGCTGCGAATCCTGATTCGGTTCAGACTGTTCCGGCGTGCAGCCTGCACGGCTTCCTCAAACGTATCACTGATAGTCTCAGAACTGAGTTCATCGTCATTGTTGACGTCGAATTACCAGATCGGGCAGGAGGCGACAATGACTAGTCAGTTTGGTATACGTGGCCGACGATTCCTCACCGCCACGCTGGCAATAGCAACATTTGCCGTTGGACCAACCCTGGCACAGGACGACGAAGAGGAAACTCTCGACAACATCCTCGTAACCGGCGGTCGGGATGCTGTTCGTAAACTCCCCGGCGCCGCAACCTTCATTGACGAACAAGAGATCGACCAGTTCGATGATACGGATATCACTGACCTGTTGACGCGTTCTCCCGGCATCTATCTGCGATATGAAGATGGTTACGGACTGCGCCCCAATATTGGAATTCGCGGCGCGGCGGCCGAACGCAGTCAAAAAATTACGATCATGGAAGACGGTATATTGATTTCTCCAGCACCTTACTCGGCGCCGGCTGCCTATTATATACCGAACATCAATCGCATGAGTGCAGTCGAAATCATCAAGGGACCGTCGTCAATCCGGCACGGCCCGCACACGGTTGGCGGCGCCATGAATCTCGCGACTGCCGGGATACCGCGGTCGCGTGCCGGTAAAGTCGAGGCAACTTTCGGTAGCGACAACTATTATAAATTTCGAGGCAGCTATGGTGATCGGGTTGGCCAATTTGGTTTCCTGATTGATTTCCTCAATTATGGTGCGGACGGCTTTAAGAGTCTGGACGGCGGTGGGTCAACCGGGTTCGAACGCAACGATGTAAACCTAAAGTTTGAATGGCGATCGACTGCTTCGGCAGCCAATCAACAACAGCTACAAGTTAAATTCGGCTACGCAGATGAGGATGCGGATGAAACCTACCTCGGGCTGACAGATGACGATTTTGCGATGCGTCCTGATCGTCGGTATGTCGCCAGCCAACTTGATCGATTTCATTCCGAACACTCTCAAACCCACGCCCTGTACTCGATGTCACTTGAATCGGGTTGGGAATTTTCAGCGAACGCCTATGTGAATCGTTTCGAGAGATCCTGGAACAAGTTTGACGGCCTAATCAATGCTCCACCGGCCAATCTTGTTATCGCGAGGCCTAATATCTTTACGACAGAAATCGCCTTGCTCCGTGGAGAAATTGATTCCAGCAGCGCTGCAGGTCAATTGATCGACGTTACGAACAATGATCGTGAGTACGGTTCGCACGGCGGCGAGATCGCTGCCGGATATGTACTCGAACTCGGTTCGAGTACGCACAATCTCACGGTGGGCATTCGCTTCCACCATGATTATGTCGAACGGGACCATCATCAACGCGGTTATGAAATGACTGCTGGGTCTCTCGTTTTCGATGGCTTCGATAACCGAGCAAAAAAAGCACTCAACGAAGCCAAAACCAAT
>JAQWSV010000249.1 GCA_029243005.1 Woeseiaceae bacterium | reverse complement strand
CTCTTTTGCAACGCCTCGCAAACTGCCCGCACACCGGTCAGTAGTCGTGGTGTCGGCCGACCGATGTCATTTGCCGGCATCAGGTATCGATTACCGAATCGATTCGCCGGCAGGTCCGGCCAGCGCTCCCATTCCTCAAAGGCTGACTGGCCGGTATCGGTACTGGCCAAAATCACTTCCGGGCTGCGCTCGAGCACGGCTTCGACTGAGATCAGTGGGGCGAGCCCATCGAGATCGCCAAAAATATTCCTGCCACCGCACAACTCGATAAGTTCACTGACAAAATGGGTGCTGTTGATCGTGTACAGCGGGCGCATATCCACCTGGTAGAATACATCGATCGATGCTGCACCCTTTGACTGCATTACAATCTCTTCCAGGCCGGCGGAAAAATGATCCGCTGCCGCAGCCGCATCGGATTCCCGACCCGTTAATTCGCCGATGCGTTGCAGAGCGGCACCAATATCGGACAGGGACGTCGTGGTAATCACCTCGACGGCGTAGCCCCGGTTGCGCAATTCGTCAATGACATGCGCCGGCGTACCGGTGTCCCATGCCAGCAGGAGGTCGGGTTCGAGCAGCGTTAACCGTTCTTGGTCGATATTGAATGCGTCCCCAACGACCGGCAGATTGGCAGCCGCTGCCGGATAGTCGGTGTAAGCGCTGATGCCAATGAGCTGATGACCGGAACCGACCGCAAAAACCAGTTCCGCGAGATGCGGAGACAACGTGACGATACGCAGATTGGCAGCCGGTCCACCTGTTTGTGGATTCGTGTCGTTTTCGGGAGGACCGCAGGCGGTCAGGCAAAGCGCAACGATCAGGCCAGCGGTAAGTCGCTGCAACTTGCTCGTCACACGGACCAGCCGTAAAGGGTCATCGCGGCAATGGCGGCAGCCCAGATAAACAACAATCGCATCACCAGCCCGTTGGCGGCCATCACACCGCGAACGCCGCGGTCCGCGACAGATTCGCCCGGGGTTTCCTGTAATGCCAGTGCGCCTAAACCCACACGGGCCAGCAATTGCTCGCTTTGCTCGTGGAGAGTCACCGCCTCCGTTTCATCGGGGCTTCTCCACGCATGCAGTGCACCTTCGAAACTTCCGGCCATCGCATATCCCACCGCCGTCAGGCGCGCGGGAATCCAGGCAAGCAATCCGTGCAAGGTCTCCGACGCCGACACCATCCGCAAATCGGGTGAATCCTCGCACAGTATATTGAAACCCGCCCGCCGCCGGATGAGGTCAGTAACCCGATAGGCCCATGCACCAACTGGTCCAAGCAAAACAAACCAGAAAACGACTGCGAAAAGCCTGTTGTTCGCCTGTATGCAGACAGACTCCTCGACCATCCGGATACGTTCCATCTCGTCTTCTGGTACATCGGTCTCCGATAGTCGCTTGGAGCTGACGCCAATCTGCTCCCCATCGTCATCCTCGATCGCACGGCAATAATCCTCGACGTCTTCACCAATGTCTTTAGGTCCGAACGAGAAGAACAGGATGATGATGGAGAGAATCAGATAGGGAAACCCGAACCATATTTCGCCTACTCCAAATCGAATCAAAAAGACCGGGGCAACGAGCGCGGACGCGAGGACGATGACGGAAATCAGTGCCGGCCAGGTGGCAATACGGCCACCCTGCCGAAAGCCTAAATCGATCAGCCGATCCAGCCAACGGAGATGACGGAGATGAAAAAGCTTGGTCGCCAGTCGTTCGACGAGAAGCCCTATCAGAAGTGCCAGGAGTTTCATTCCTACCTGCTAATTCCTTCAGAGATGCCGAGCCCATCATACAATCGCAGCCAGTCGAAAGCAGGGCCGGGGTCTGATTTTCTGGCCGGCGAAATATCGCAATGTCCCGCCAGTCGACGCGGCGATATTTCTGGATAGGCCTGCATGATGGCGAGCAGGACCGGAACCAACTGTTCATATTGAGCATCGGTATATGGCGTATCGTCAGTACCCTCGAGCTCGATACCGATCGAAAAATCGTTACAACAGGATTGCCCACGAAAGGTCGATTCACCTGCGTGCCAAGCGCGCCGCTCGAAGGGTACAAACTGGACCACCTCACCATCACGACGAATCAGCAAGTGTGATGAAACGCGCAATCCCTCAATCTCCCGGAAAAAGGGATGTTCATCCGGGTCCAGCAAATTGGTAAACAGCGCTTCGATGTAAGAACCACCATACTCGCCGGGCGGCAGACTGATGCCGTGAATGATGACGAGGTCCGGTTCGATGCCAACCGGTCGTTCATCCTGGTTCGGTGACGGGTACTGGGTCGCCGGTCGCAGCAACCCGGTGCCGGGACTCACGGCAAATCTGACAGTTACACTGCGACTCAAAACGGTATTTTCCGGTCCTAGCCCACGCTTTGACATGGTCCTGCTTCAAGGGGCTTAATGTCAACGATCAGGAAACCAAGCCCATGTCTAACAAACGCCTCTACGTCGAAGAGCCCATCAAGCTCGACGCTGACCTAAACCTGCGCGGTGACCACGCGAGATATATCGGCCGGGTACTGCGACTTCGCCCCGACGATGCCCTGACAGTATTTGACGGCAAGGGTAACGAGTTCCTAGTCACGATTCGGTCGATCCGCAAGAGCGTCATCGAAACGACTGTGATTGAAGCGCTCGATCGGACGTCAGAATCGCCGCTCAAGGTGACGCTCATACAGGGTGTTTCCAAGGGTGACAGAATGGACTTTGCCATTCAGAAAGCCACCGAGCTCGGGGTAACGAGAGTCGTCCCGGTCCTGACGGACTATTCGGTCGTCAAACTCGACACAAATCGCGCCGAAAAGAAACAGACACATTGGGAAGGCGTAGCGGTGAGCGCTTGTGAACAATGCGGGCGGAATGTATTGCCTATGATTGATGCGCCGACGCCACTTGTGGATGTGCTAGCCGACTATCACGGCACATTATCGACACGAATTCTGCTGAAACCCGGCGCTACTAAAACATTGAAGTCTCTGGACATCGACGGAAACGACGTCACCCTCCTTGTCGGCCCCGAAGGCGGCTTCAGCGATCTCGAGTATGAGAACGCAGAGGTTGCCGGGTTCGTACCCGTTGGATTCGGGCCTCGCATCCTGCGAACAGAGACAGCGGCGCTGACCGCCCTGGCGGCACTGCAATCTTTATACGGGGATTTGTCCTGACGATCGGCCGACTACCGCAATCCACTACACGGATTCGGCTGCGATAATACCCTCGAGTGATTCGAGATTCGGGATCAAAGGAAACTCGTTGATCATCTTGACGCGACAAAACACCGGCGCATCTTCCGGCCAGCCCTCTGTCGCATCCAGCTTCAGAACTTCCTTGTTCACGCGAACCAGCTGCGGGAAGCCCTGCGTCAATATTCCGAAGTGCCCGGCGCGGATACCACCCGTGATCGAGTAAAAGACGACGACCCGGGTGCGGCCGGTGGGTGCTGGCATCGCGGCGCCGATCGCTCCTTCAAAGGCGACAACAGGCAAATCGCGTCCATTCCACCCGATCGTCCCGAGCATCCATTCCTTACCGCCTTCTGTTTGAACAGGCGGCGTATAGCGAACCACCTCGGCGACGCATGCGCGTGGCACAATCAGGCGCTCGTCAGCCAGTGGGATGAGTAAACTGTATAACTCTTCCTCTTCGCTACTCACGACAGCGTAATTCCCTTTTCTTCAAGGAGGCGGCGCATTGATTCCAGTAACTGCGATTCTTGGTAGGGTTTTCCAAGATAATCATTCACACCAATTTCGATGGCCCGCGCGCGATGTTTGTCGCCGACGCGCGAGGTGATCATGATGATCGGCACATCCGCAACGCGATCGTCATTGCGAGCATGTGTCGCAAACTCGTAGCCATCCATATTCGGCATTTCGATGTCGAGCAAAATAATGTCCGGCTTCGCTTCCTGCAGAACGCTGATGGCGTCGATGCCATCTTTGGCTGTCATCGTACGCAAGCCGTTTCGTTCCAGGAATCGTTCCATGACACGACGCACGGTGATGGAGTCGTCGACCACCAGCGCCAACGGACGATCATCGGTAGGCGTTGGAACCGTGTTCTCCAACTCGACAACCGGCGCACCGGCACGCACGAGCGCATTGATGTCAAGGATCAGCACGATGCTGCCGTCGCCGAGAATGGTCGCCCCAGAGATGCCGCGGATACTCGCAAGCTGCGGTCCAATCGATTTCACGACAATTTCCTGGCTCGCGATCATCTCGTCCGTCAGCAAGGCGGCCGAGTGCTCTCCAGCCCGAACCAGGATGACAGATACGAAGGCGTCGTCCTGGGACAGCTTAGCGGATTGACCACCGAGGTACATGCCCAGGTGCTGAAATCTGTAGGTCTCTTCGCCGTACTCGTAACGCGGTTCACTTTCCGCCAGCAAGACCTTGAGCTCCGCACGCGCAATTCGAACCACGCCCTCTACGGCCGGTAGCGGCAGTGCATAGACCTCGCTACCGGTGCGAACAATAAGTGCCTGAGTGATCGCGAGCGTTATAGGCAGGCGGATCGTGAAGTTCGTCCCTTGGCCAATCACCGACGAAATCTGCAGCGATCCGCCGAGTTGCTTGATCTCATTAGCGACGACATCCATGCCGACACCGCGCCCGGCGGACTGGGTCACCTGATCTGCCGTACTGAATCCCGACGTCAGGATCAGCTGCATGATGGCTTCATCGGTGACTTTACTGTCTGGCTTTAGCAGATCTTTTTCGTATGCCTTGCTACGAATGGACTCGACGTCCAGGCCCGCGCCGTCATCGGCCACATCAATGACCATTTCTGCACCTTCCCTGTGCAGTCGAATCGTAATGCGGCCGCCCGCCGGTTTGCCGGCGGCCTGTCGAGTATCCGGGTCCTCGATGCCGTGGATAATCGCGTTACGCATCATATGCTCGAATGGCGGCAGCATTTTGTCCAGCATCTGCCGATCGAGTTCGCCCGATGCACCCTCAACCGCTAGCTCCGCGCGCTTGCCCGCCTCAGCTGCAGCCTGACGAACAAGCCTTGTCAATCGAGGCACATGCCGTTGGAACGGCACCATCCGCGTCCGCATCAGGCCATCCTGCAATTCAGCGGTCACCCGCGATTGCTGCACCAGCAAGGTGTCCGCCTCTGACGTCAGTGTTTGCAACAGGTCTTTGAGACTGTCCATGTCGCTCGCGGACTCAGCCAATGCGCGCGAAAGCTGCTGGATGTTGGAATAACGATCCAGTTCAAGTGGATCGAAGTCATGCGTCTCCATGGTGTCCTGATGCCCGTGCATGATCTGGGCCTCGGTTTCCATTTCGAGCTTGCGTAGCTGCTCCCTGAGCCGCGCCACCGTCTGCTCCATCTCCTCGACGTGGAATTCGATCGAATTGATTTGCTGGTTCAGTCGCGAGTGATAAATGCTTATCTCGCCTGCCGCGTTCAGTAGGTCTTCGAGCAAATCGGCATCAATACGCGCGAATTCCTGGCGTGCATCTCCACCGCGCTTACTAGACGAAGCGCTGGGTGTTGCTTTCTCGACGGGTGCCAGAACATCAGCGACAGGTGGTGGCTCCGGAGCCTCTGTTTCGGGTGACCTTTCGCCTTCAGGTTCCGGCGCCTCGACCGGGGCAGCCGCTTCCGGTAGTTGTTCTTCCACCTCAGACTCTGCTTCTAGCTCAGCCGGCGGCTCATCTTTCTGATCTTGCAACGGCGAATCAACAATCACCATACTGAGCATGTCTTCAGGTTCGATCGAGAACGCCTGTACTTCACTGTCCTCGACGTCAGCCAACGGTGCTTCTGCGGGCGGCATGGCGATCTCCGCGTTTACCTGTCCTGCATTGACGTCGCGAATTCGCTGTGCGAGCACTGTATTTGCCGTAACAACCTTACCGGCGATGACCATGTCCCGCATACGATGCAACTCGTCGAAGCTCTGTTGCAAGAATTCGTCTATCTGTGCTGACGGTTTGATGCGGCCGCCGTCGATGTTGATCAGTAGCGCCTCGATCTCGTGGCTCAGATTGCCCATCGCTGCAATACCGGCCATGCGCGCGCCCCCTTTCAGGGTATGCAACTGGCGCTTGAGCGCTTCCATGGGTTCGCGTGAATCCCGCTCCTTCTTCCACGCACCCAGAGCCTGGTCTGCGGACTCCAGCAATTCCGCCGCTTCTTCGGAGAAGATGGCGGCGATCTCGGCATCGTAGGCGACATCCTCGGGCTCTTCGGCGACAGGTTCAGGCGCTGGCTCTGCCTCGGGGAGCACATCTTCTTCCAGTGTTTCAGGTTCGACCTGGTCAGTCAGGTCACCCAGGTGTTTGATCAATACCGCGAAATCGGAGCGGCTGCGCTCGGGTTGATTGATATCGCCAACAATGGTCTCCAGCGCTTTCGCGGCGGCCTGCACCGCGGCGACACCCGACTCCTGGAAACCAACCTTGTGGTCGTAAACCCGGCGAACGAATCGATTCAGTGTACCGGCGACGGCGACACCACGATCGACATTCGCCATGTTCACGCTTCCGTGAAGCGTATGGCAGGCCCGGTATAACTTGTCTGTAATATGGAATGGAGGACGATGCCCCTCGCACGACTCAAGGTAATCATGAATGGCCTTCAGATGGCCCGCAGTCTCCTTGGCAAAGATATCGAGCAACACCGGATCCATTTCGAGCGCTGCGGCAGCCTCTCCCTGTGCCCCCGTCTCCGGCTCCGAAATCGTCAGCTCCGCGGCATTAGGGTCGCCCTCAGTAAAAGCACTTGCACGTACCATGAGCAGGCTGATGTTGGCCTTCGGCTCGGCACCCACCTCCAGCTGCTCAACGAGCTCCGACAATGCATTGGCAGCTTCAAGAATGAAATGGATCATTGGCGGCGTGCGAACCAGCGTCTTGTTGATCAGCCGGTTCATCAGATTTTCGACGGCCCACGCGTACTCACCAATCCGCTCCGCACCGACCACACGGCCGCTGCCCTTCAGCGTATGGAAGGACCGCCGCACCGTGATCAAGGTTTCCATGTCGTCAGGCGACTCGGACCACGCGGGAAGGTTGCGATTGATCGTAGTAATCTCTTCCTTGGCCTCTTCGATAAAAAGCTCGAGCAACTCCGGATCCAGATGCTCGGCGTTTTTAGCGACCACCGGCGCTGCGGGCCGCATAACCGTCGTCGGCCTTTGCTCTGGCGGTAGCTCCTCCTCTTCTTCCACGGCCACGATCTTGTCGAGATTCGGCTCGTCGAGCTGCTGCGTCGTTGTAAACGATTTCGGTGGCTCATCATGCTCCGCCTTGAGTCGCTCCTGGAGCTCACGCAAAACCGAAATACACGCTGTCGCGTTGTCCAGCATGTACCAGGGCTCACTACGACCGGCTCTGACGGTCTCCATGTAATACTCGACGCTCACGATTGCATCGGCGAGACGATCGGTTTCCTTTTGGGTCAACCGTGCCGGGCCGGCGCCCGACAGCGCCAGGATGAGCAACTCGCCAATACTATTGACGACTTGCATGGCCCGTGTCTTGTTCAGCATCAGGAAGCCGGCCTTGATTCCGCGAATCAGTCCCGGCACCGCATCGATGCCCTGCGAGTTGCCTTTCGACGCCATGCTCTGGCTGAACGTCTCTTTGATACGCGCTAGGTTGATAATGCTCTCGCGCATCACAGCTTCGGAGACCTGCCGGTAGTCCGCATCCTCCTCGGGCGGTAGCGCCTCTTCCGCCCTCTGTTCCGCAGGCGCTTCGCTCGTCACGGTCAAGCCCACCAGCTGTTGATCAAGCCGGTCCTCGACGATAAGCAATGTCGAGGCAATATCGATAATCGTTTTTTCCTCGATCGCGCTGCCCTTCGAGACAACCTGCTTCAGGCGCTCGATCTCCGTATCGATGTCGCCGCGCAATTCACCGAGTCCGAGAACGCCGAGCGTGTCGCTGATCTTCTTGAGC
>JAQWSV010000222.1 GCA_029243005.1 Woeseiaceae bacterium | reverse complement strand
CGACAGCACGCCTGACTTCTTCCAATTGCCGGCTGGCCAGGTCCGCAGCACTCAAATGATTGAAACGATTGTCGGCGAGTGGCGTGGTCGTCAGGTCCGACCAGAAACGATGCTGAATACGACGCGGATCGATGCGGGAATGGGTAAACGCCTCATTGCCGGTGGTCAGCTTGTCATCACCAAGCCACGCGAAGCCGGGCTCACGATAGGCAATGCGCTCGCCGTCCGAGAGCGTAATCCCGGCATCATTGAGATGTATGGCCAATCGAGTCACGACGACGAATCCTGTCAATCACCCTTCATATGGCGAATCAACTTGTCGTCGACGTAATTCTGGCTGTCGAAGACCAGTCGCTCCTGCAAAAGCTGGAGCTGGTAGACCAGGAACATCAGGAAAATACTGATTAGGAGCGCGATAAACGTAGAGTTGAAGGCAACGCCCAGACTCTGGGTAACGCCGGCGATATCGCCCTGCACGGCCTTGTCCGCCTGGGCGAGCGCCTCACCGATACCACGGACGGTGCCGATAAATCCGATCGAAGGAATCGCCCATGAAATGTAGCGAATCATCGACAATTCAGACTCTAGGCGATCCGCCTCGGTTTCGAACACGATGTTGGTACTACTGGATACGTCCTGGATGTTTCGCGTCGAATTGAATCGTCGCAGTGCATTCATCAGTGAGCGGGGCAGCAACATTCCCTGGTGATCACCGGGCAAGGCTTCGACCTGGCGCGCAAATTCGCGCGTATCCTCGGGCAATATTCGCATCCCCTCCGCTATCGGGACGAGATCTACGTCCAGCAGATTACGCTCACGGAGGATTTCCCGCGCCTTGTAACCCATGATGGCCAGCGCCCAGAACATCAGCACGAAACAGGCCTCCTGTTCGAGATCCTTGATCAACACCCAGGTCGAGCGCTCGCGAATGTAATCCGGATTGGCAGCCGCCTCGATCGCCTGCTGTTCCAGTACCTCCGTCGCATTGGGACGCACCATTGATACATAGACGGCGTGCACAATAATAATTGAAATGACCAGCGCAAAAAGCTGGTACACGAATTCGACCGGGATGGTTTTTTTCTTCATCTGGCGTATCTCTCGGGCCCGCATGGGTGGCGGCCGGGCATCAAATGTTGGATGGAAACGGAATCGGCTCGTCGGCCGGAATTTCCTCGGTGGGAACGAAGTCGTCGTCGTCCTCTTCGTAGGTCTGTTCGTCGAGATCGGAATCGTCGATCTCGTCTTCGTCTTCAATCGCACCCGTCTGCTCCTCCGACGGTGCTCTACCCGAATCGGTCTCTTCCGATTCAGCCCGCCCTGCTGCCGCCTCCTCGTCCTGCGTCCAGGCCGGACCGACCAGGAATACCAGCAGACTCAGCATGATCAGGTATTTCGACATTGCTCTTCCACCCAGCCTAAGCGCCCTTCCATTGGACCACGTAAACCCCTAATAGTCCGAAGTTTTTACTCTACATTCCTTACGATTCGGAAGCCAACGTCCCAGTACGAACTACTGCCAAAATTGCGAAATCCGTGGCGCAATTCGCGAATACCGGCATGGCCCCAGCTCGAGCCACGGATCACACGATTGGTGCCGCGTCGGGGACCCTGCGGGTCATTGATAGCCTCGATACGTCCGGGGGTCGGGACGGAGTAGTAGTCCTGCACCCATTCAGCCACATTGCCCCCGCCATCGAAGATCCCGAGGAAATTTGGCCGAAACGTGCCCACCGGTGCCGTCGACGCATAGCCGTCGTCCCAGCCGGGAATCAGGGTACGCACGAGCCCGTTAGCGGAACGACCCGCCCAGTTGCCGCTCTCGGATCGCGGCGGCAGACGGTTTCCCCAGGGAAAGACCGGCGCATTCGGTCTGCCAGAGTATCGAATCGCCCAGACCCACTCCGCCTCTGTGGGCAGACGATAACCGTTCGGTGTCGGCGACACGGGCTGCCAGCGCTCAAACACTTTTTCGTAGGCCGGCATCAGGCCTTCCTGTGCACTCAGCCAGTTCAGGTACTCGATCGCATCATCCCAAGTGACATTCGCGACCGGATTCATGTCACCGTTCAGGGCAACGTGTGTTGCGCCGCCGGAATCGTGGTTCTGCTTGAAGCGACGGAACTCACGATTTGTCACCTCGTTGACACCAATAAAATAGGGTTTGGTGATCGTCACCGGCACGATGACCTCATTGGCCTGTCGACCCTGCTCCCGTCGCGACGTACCCAGCGAGAAACTGCCCGGCTCGACGCGCCGCAATTCCTGGCCCTGCGAGGTCGTCATCGTATTGGCGGTGCTCTGCGCAATCATCGCAGCCTCGGAAAGCAACTGCACACGAATACTTTGCGGGTAACCCGGACGAGGCACGATTTCACGCAACTGTGAAACATAGCCTTCGCGGCGAACTTCGAGCCGATGCGGCGCGGAAGCCAGCTTCAGCGTTACGTTGCCCGTCCCCCTCGCCTGGCCGTCGATCAGGATCGTTGCATCGCCCGGCAACACCTGAACCGTCACCTCGCCGGTCCTGGCCGTAAGGTCCACGGTGATTTCGCGAGACGCTGCTGCCTGCAGCCGTATCTGCCGCGTCGTCGATCCGTATCCGGCCCTGGACAGTCCGATCTGGTAGTCCACGTCCGGCGACAGGTAGACATCCACGGGCGACTGACCGCGATACCGTCCGTCGACCGTCACGTTTGCACCACGTGGAATCGAGTTAACGATCAGCCGCGCATTGGCGGGTTCGAGTTCGAACGTCGGCAGGACTTGGCCGACGTTGGCTTGAGTATCCACAGTAAAATCCCTGGCCTTGAAGCCGTCCTTGATCATGCTGAGCGAATGCGAGCCCTCCATGAGCTCGAGGCGCATCGGCGTCTCACCAATTTGTTCGTTGCCACGGTAAACAGCCGCTCCAGACGGATTCGAGGAAATATCGACGTCAGCCCACAATGGCACAAGCTGAACTTCCAGTTTCTGCTGAAGCCCCAGTCCAGGAACAGAAAGCCGATGCAAGTACGGTAGGAATCGATCGGCCTCTACAGAAATTGAATGCGTGCCGGGTTCCACTTCGAGCGGCCCGTAGGGTGCGTTACCCACGCGGGTATCGTCGACCGTCACAATCGCGTCCACCGGCGGGACCGTAACGACCGTCAACTGTCCGGGCAGCTTGCGCATCTCGATGACGATAGTCCGGCTCGGCTTTTCGCCGATCTCTATCGTCTGATCGACGTCGTAATAACCTTGCTTCCTGACATGAACAGTGTGGTTACCTTCGCGCAATAACAGGCGCTCGCCGACGGGTAACTGGAACCAACCGCCACTGACCGTGACCGCATCAGCGCCCGCGGGCTGCACATCGAACTGAATCGATTTCGATGTAAACAAGAGCCATGACACCACTACGAGTACGCCCATGACACCGGCGACAATCGATTGCCAGGGCATCCCTTTGGTCTTGATTTCAACTGGTGCCGTATCCGCTGCCCGTCGAAATGCTGTGGCAACGATTGTCTCCTCCGCGGCGTCCTCCGCAGCACCAGGCAGTTCCGGTGGCCGGGTCACATAAGCACTGCCCTCGAGCTCCACGTTGAGCAGCAGCGACCCGTCGCTATCGCCGATACAAATCTCGGTCCCAAAGAATCCGATCACATCACCTGCAACAAGTTTACGCGATGCCTGCAATGGTTCGTCATTGACGGTCAGGATGTTGCCGTTGCCAACAGGCTGCAAAAACGGTTCGCCATCGAGCTCATCGAGCAATGCAACCGCCGCACTGCCAGGGCCCGGGACGCGAACTTCACAGTCATTGCCAGTGCCCAGCCGAATTGGCAGGCGCGACAGCTCGAGCTGGCGCTCGCCTTCGCTTTCAATGATCCTGATAGCCGTAAACTTCAAATCGGTTCCTCGCACTGCACGACAATCGGCGGTATATCGATTTCCGGTGCGACGCGGAATTCCACGCGAACGTCACGGTAGCCTTGCCGAATACCGACGGCAACATAATTGCCGGGCAATAATTCAACCTGCCGATTGGCAAACGCTCCAAAGCGGCCCACTTTGAACAACATGACCTCGGTCGCGTTGTCCGACACGAGCCTGACAGTGAGGGGGGTTGCGGCGCGCTTGAGAAGGCGCGACAGCTCGGTCTTCTGGTCATCGAGACGCGGCCCTGTCGGCTGAATGCGCGTAATCTGGAGTAACAGCTGCGTTGCGCTTTGCATGTTGGGCTGTTCACTCAGGTTGTCCGGGTCGTCGATGTAGGTCTGCAAGCGGGCGTGCAATGCAACGCGCGACCTCGCGTTTGCCAGGCCTTCCTGCGCAAACAGCAAATCACCGTCAATCTTCAGAATATCCGCATACACCGAGACCGACGTTTCCCATTCCTCTGCATCGTCGTGGCCGCGCGCTTCCACTTCCAGGCGGCGAATCTCGGTGAGGCGCATCTCCTGGTCCAGCTGCAAGAGCCCGTCCTGTGGTTCCGGCGAATCAGGATTCAGCAATTTCGCTGCGTTGAATGCGGCACGCGCAGAATCGAATTCGCCTCTCCCAAGCGCATCGAAACCCTCCGTCATGCGTTGTGTGAATGACAGCTCGCGGATGGCCTGCTCGACCCGGGCCAGCGCAATGGCGGCAGGCTCCCAAAGCGCGTCGATTTCGAGCGCCCGTTCGAAAGCCAGGTTTGCAGCACCCAGTTCGAGATCAGTTTCAAAACGGACACCTTGCGCCATCAATGACAATACCGAATCGAGGTTTTGAGCGCGTTGCAACCCTGCCTCTGCGGCCAGATTGCCCGGCGTGATCGATACCGCTAGGTCGTAAAGCCGTACGGCGTCCGGCGCATCCTCGTTATCAAACGCTGCCTCTGCAGACTGCATGGTCTCTTCGAAGACCGGGGCGATGCGATCGAAAAAGGGTGCCAGCATCCGGCTCGCCTCGCGGTACATCTCACCCGCCAGCCGATAATTGCGATCGACGTAGGCCTGGTCGCCCTCATTGTAGACGTCGACAGCGTCCAGGTATTCCTGTCCGCCCCAGCGATCAATCGCGCGATATCGCAATCGCTCCAACTGCGACAACAGGTCTCCCAGCGCGTCATCCGTATCGACTTTCGTGCCACCGATGCCATCCAAATTTTCGCTGAAAGCGGTGTTCCCGGTTGGTCGCACGACACTGGTATCGCCATCCTCAGCGACGGGTTCCACGATGGATTCGCCATCCAGCTCCCTTGCCTCCATCGACTCGGTCACCGCATCACGGTCGACGAGACCAGGCAAGACGAAGATGACGCCGAGAAAGACAAGCAGCGCAGCGCCCAGACCCCCGTACAACACTGGCGGAGAGATACCGCTGCTGCTTCCCGCCATCTGCTTCGACAGTGCTTGTTCCACCGGTTGCCGGCGCTTCGTCTGTACAGGCTCGACCCGATCAAACACTTCGACGTTTACGCTTTCACCTTTGACGAAACGCGCAGACGCCACACCCGCGGGAAACCCGCCCTCTGCCAGTCGCACCGCTACGGATTCCGCATCCGGCCGCGCCCGAGGATCAAGGCTCAGCATGTCCTGCAACAAGGTGAGTAGCGCACCGGGGATCGGCGAACCGTCCGCAAGGGCCGCCGCGGGCACATGATACTCCTCACCAACAGGCGGCAACCCGGTAAGCAATTCGTGCATTAGCACGCCGAGCGCAAAGATATCATCCGCTGACCTGGCGGCGCCACCGGCGCGTTGCCGGGGACTCATCGCGATATCCGAACCACTTCCGGCTACCATTGTGCTGCCGTCATTCGCGGCGACCCCGAAGTCGACCAGATAGGGCACACCTCGACTATCCAGCAGAATGTTTGCCGCCTTGATGTCGCGATGAATCACGTTCTTTCCGTGGGCATAACGAAGAGCGTCAGCGATCAGACCGATCGGGCGCATCGAGTCAGCAGGATCGCTACCAGCCAGTACGCCGATGTCCGCTTCACCGACAAAATGCTGGGCGAAATACGCACCCTCGGGATCATCATGAAACTCGAAGACGCGAATGATGTTCGGATGCATCAGGCGACTGCCGATACGCCACTCGCGCTGCAGGAGATCCTTTTGAGCCGGGTCCCTCGCCACCTCCGGGTTAAGAAATTTGAGCACGACGGTTAAATCAGTGATGCGGTCTGCCGCCAGCCATATTTCTGACTGACGGCTCGACCCTATGCGGCGATTTAGCGTGAATCTGTCCGCAAGTCGCGCACCTTCATAGAGGATCCGCATACGGGAGACAGGTCAGGAAGAGGGTTGCTGCGACCTTGCCGGGTCACCAACCTGGATATTCTCGGAAAAACCGGTTTCCGTCTCGTAGATTTCCCGAAGGAGTTTTCGCCAGCTCTCGTACTGCGCTTCGGCGGTGCCAGTCAGGCGCATGGTTTCACCCTGCACCTGCACAACCATCGGCGCCGCTTCCGCAACAAAGGACTCTGACAATTCCTTGATTTCCTCGCGATGAATGCCCGCGGCGTGATGCTGCCTGACCGCGTTCATGATGGTCCGCCAGCCGCGATTGATTGCCGCTGACTGCGCAATCCGCTCGGCCCGGTAACGCGAATAGCTGGAGCTCCGGGTATCAACCGCCATCGATCCGGCAACCACGGCGGCGCCAATAAGCGCACGTTGCACCGCCGACTTGCGATTCTGGCGATACGCGACAGACTGCTCGCGTGTACGCTTGCGCCAACCTTCGTACGGCAGCGCGATGCCGTAGTAGAAATTTGCGTAGTGCTCGTTCAGCGTATCGACGACGAGACGGTCACGCTCCCGTATCTGCCGCAGCCGATCGACCATGGGATCGTTCTGTGCCGGCAGCCGCTGCACAGTAACCATGGCATCTTCGTCAGACGACAAATGCTCGCCAAATGCAGCGGGCGCCATATCGGCAAAAAACTGCAGCTCGGAAACTTCGCGAATGCGAGCAATCTCTTTCGGCTCCAGGGTCAGCACAAAAGAATGCAGGTCATTGGCAAAGTCGTTAAATATTTTCTGATAGGGGTCCTGCGTTCGATCCCTGTATTCGGCATACGACGAAATTCCGGTCTGCATCGAATAGGTCTCTTCGAACCAGAATCGACCGGTCGCGTCACGCGCCTGCATACGCAGGGTGACGAACTCTCCATCCGACTCCTCGATGATGCCGCCTACATAGACGTCGGTCGCAACCTGCATCGATGGAATGACGCGGACCGCACCCCAGAAGCCCGTGCCCTGCAGTGTGGTCTTGATGTGATACGGGAGATAGCGCGCTTCCGCCTCACGCACTTCCGGGTAGATTCGGGTCTGCTCCGAATCGTTGTCTTCCGGAACGCCCGGTGCGAAATTCAGTACGCCGACATCGAGCAGCAGAGCCTCCGACACCTGCAGAGAGGCAACATCCAGCTGCGTATTTTCAGCGTGTATTACTTCCGAAACGGTGCAACCCACACTTATCAGAGTGACAGCAAGTGCTGCGATTATTTTGATTGTCGTAGGCAGTTTTGTCTTCATTAAGTATCGAAATTCCAGCTCACCCGCGATTCGGGCAATTAGTTCAAATCGTTATAGCTCCGGTATTCCTCCCAGAGCCGCTCTCTGAGTTCCGGATCGTCTTCCGCCAGAGCTGCCTCCCGGAGCTGCTTCGCAACGATGTCCTCGCTCACGAGATCAGGAATATCATCGGGCGTACGAGCTCTGATTTCTTCTTCGGTCAATCCGCCAACGGACGCCTCCCTCTGATCCTGGGGACCAGAAACGGACCCGGCTTCACCGCCGCCACCGCCGCCACCGCCACCGCCACCGCCACCGCCGCCACCGGACTGGCCGCCTGCCTGGCCGCCAAGGCC
>JAQWSV010000086.1 GCA_029243005.1 Woeseiaceae bacterium | reverse complement strand
TCCCGCTCGTGCCTGGTGAAGGATGAGTCGAAATTCAATCGCTTTGACCAGATTTTTGCCTCACATTTTCACGGTATCGAATCCGCCTTCAAGGACCTGATGGCTGAATTGCCGGAGGAGTGGCTACGTAAACAGACTGAGCTGCACCTGTCCGAGGAGGAAATGGCGCATATCGAGGCCATGGGCGGTTTCGATGCGCTGATGGAGGCGCTCAAGGAGCGACTCGAGGAGCAGGAAGACCGTCATGAAGGGGGTAACCGGTGGATCGGTACAGCGGGTACGTCGCCTTTCGGTGCCAACGGCTTCAATCCGGAGGGCGTCAGAATCGGTCAGCAGGGTTCACGCCACCGTCGGGCCGCAAAGGTCTGGGAGCGACGCGAGTATCGAAACCTAGACGATACGGTCGAACTTGGTACGAGGAATATCAAGATTGCATTGCGAAAGTTGCGCAGGTTTGCGCGCGAAGGAGCCGCGGACCAACTCGATCTCGATGACACCATCGACAAGACTGCACGGAACGCCGGGCTCCTCGATATCCGCATGGTTCCGGAGCGACACAATGCCATCAAAGTGCTGCTGTGTCTCGATATCGGCGGCTCGATGGACGATCACATTCGGATTTGTGAGGAGCTATTCTCCGCCAGCCGTACCGAGTTCAAGTATCTCGAATATTTCTACTTTCACAACTTCATCTACGAAAGCCTTTGGAAAGACAATCGTCGCAGGCATGCCGAACGCATCCCCACTGCGGAAATCACACACAAATACGGATCCGACTATAAACTGATCTTCGTCGGCGATGCCACGATGAGCCCGTATGAAATCGTTTATGCGGGTGGCAGCGTCGAACATTGGAATGAAGAGCCGGGCGCTGTATGGATCAATCGCTTGCTCAATGCTTATCCGAAAGCAATCTGGCTGAATCCAGAACCCGAAAAGCGTTGGGAGTACACACCATCAGTAAAGCTGACGCGCGAGCTGATGGATGACCGTATGTTCCCACTTACCCTGTCCGGGCTGGACGACGGTATCAAGGCACTCCATTAATCCCGTCAGAATTAGAAATCTATTGTTCGCTTTGCAGCCTTTCCAAGTCGGCGAGCACTTCTTTCGAGTGCGTGTCCGGATCGACGTCTTTATAGTGTATGGCCACATTGCCGTCAGGGTCGATCAGGAAGGTTTGTCGCTTCGCAACCGTGATACCGAGGAATCGCCATTTGACGCCATAGGCGTTGGCGGTCGTGCCCGTCGTATCTGCAAGTAGTGGGAAGGGTAGACCATGCTTTTCGGAGAAAGCCTTGTGCGATTCTTGGTCGTCCATACTCACGCCCAGGATCTGGCAGCCAGCGGTATCGAACGAGAAGATATTATCACGGAACTCGCAGGCTTCGGTCGTGCATCCTGGCGTGTCGTCCTTCGGATAAAAGTACAGGGCTACCCATTTGCCCCGGTAATCCTCGATGGAATGTAATTCCCCATTCTGGTCACGCAGTTCGAAGTCGGGCGCAGCCTCGCCGGCTACCGGTTGTGCGGCCCACGCGGTTGGGATGGCCATCAGGAGCATGGCAAATATTGTCAGGATTCGCTTTTTCATCGGCCACGCCTCACAGATCTTGCGTAAATTGCCCGCGGAAAACGTTAATGGGGTCGGTGCAATTGGCAGTAATTGCGGGTGACCTATAATACGCTACCATCATGAAAATTCACGCGGATAATGTAAAAACGGCGCTCGTACTTCCGGGCGGTGGTGCGCGTGGCGCGTTCCAGGTCGGTGTGTTGAAAGCCATCGCGGAAATGTCGCCCCGCGGCTGCGTGAACCCGTTCCCGGTGATTAGTGGCACGTCGGCCGGCGCAATCAACTCGGTGGTGCTTGCGAGCAAGGCAAGACGCTTCGACGTGGCGGTCGCAGAGCTCGAGAAAGTGTGGGGTGGTTTCCACTGCGAGCACGTGTATCGTTCCGACCCCCAGAAGATGCTGAAGAGCAGCCTGCACTGGTTTGCCGCGATTGTGCTGGGCGGCATGTTCGTCGGTACGCCGAAGTCACTTCTGGATAATTCCCCCTTGTGCTCCCTGTTGAGTCGCAATATCCGTTTTCCCCGCATTCAGACGGCGATCGATAAAGGCTACTTGCATGCTGTGGCGGTCACGGCTGCCGGCTATGCGTCTGCGCGGTCGACGTCATTCTTCCAGGCAGCGGACGGCGTACTGCCCTGGTCGCGCACTCGGCGCATCGGTACGCGGCAGACGCTGAACACAGATCATCTGATGGCCAGCATAGCGGTGCCGATTATTTTTCCTCCTGTTCAGATCAACGGTGAATACTTCGGCGATGGCGCCATGCGTCAGGCCACCCCCTTGAGTCCTGCGATCCACCTTGGTGCTGATCGAATCTTGGTCATTGGTGTGCGGGATGAAGCTGCACTGCCGTCACCATCGACCGAGAAACCGCAGATAGTGCCCAGTTTCGCGCAGATAGCCGGCTATATTTTGGACACCCTGTTCATGGACGGGCTATATTCGGACCTCGAGCGTATGACCCGAATCAACCAGCTCATTGATTCGATTCCAGAGAGCCACCGGTCCGGGTCGGCAGCCAGCATGAGACCGATCGACACGATGGTCGTCCTGCCGAGCCAGGACCTGCGACAGATTGCCCACAAACATCTTCAACAGATGCCTAAACCGGTACGACTGTTGCTGCGCGGCTTCCGCGGAAAGGCGAAGAGCGAGGACCGATTGCTGAGCTTCCTCCTGTTCGAGCGTGCGTACACGCGAGACCTGATCAAGCTGGGTTACCAGGATGCGATGGCGGTCAAGGACCAGCTGATGGATTTTGTGTGTGGAAGGAAGGTGCCAAGACTGTTCGCGCCATCCTGGGTGAAGAAGGATCTGCGCTGCGATGAAAAAGAAGTATGAACGGCGTTAGCGACAAAAGCATTACGCGAAGACGATTCATCAAGCAGAGTGCGTCTATAGGTATCGGCCTGTCAGGCGCGGCTCGAGCGGTGACCTATAATAATGAAGAGCAGGAAGGCGGATTTATGAGCGAAAAAAGTCAGTCGATAATGGACTGTTATGGTCTGAAGTACCCGATCTTCCAGGCTGCTCCTGGCGGGGAAGCATTGGCAGTGGCTGTTGCCAACAGCGGTGCCATGGGCGCCGTGTCACTGACCTGGGATACTCCGGAGCATGCTGCCAAGGTCATCACGAGGATGAACCAGGCAACCAGGCGCAACTACTATGCCAATTTTGTGCTGCACTTCGAGCCGACAATGCTCGACGCGGCACTGCAGGCGGGTTGCCCGATCGTGCAATTCTCCTTTGGTATCCCGAGCGAAGACATCGTCGACAAAATCCGCTTGGCGGGCGCGCAACTGGGAATACAGGTGTCGAGCCCTGACAATGCCAGTAAAGCAATGGAACGGGCGCCAGACTTCCTGATTTGCCAGGGCCTCGAGGCGGGCGGCCATGTGCAGGCAACATCACCACTCGAAGACTCTGTGCAGGGCGTGCTGGATGCGGCGGGAGAGACGCCTGTGTTGATCGCCGGCGGTATATCGACTGGCAAGGACATCCGGGCGGCCGTCGATGCTGGCGCGGCGGGCGCTGTGCTCGGAACGCGTTTTATGGCGACGCAGGAAAGTGATGCCCACGATGTCTATAAGCAAAGCCTGCTGGATGCCGGTGAAGACAGCACTTCATACACGCTTTGCTTCAACCGTGACTGGAATGCGATGCACCGTGTTCTGAGGAACAGTACATTGCGCAAGTGGGAAGCGGAAGGCTGCCCGGACACGGGCAAAAAACCCGGTGAGGGCGACGAGGTTGCTGATCACCCGGTTTTTGGTCCGGCGATGCGCTACGAAACCATTCCGCCATTACAGGGTCATGAAGGTGCACTGGAAGAAATGGCAATGTATGCCGGTGAAGGCGTAGCAGCGGTCAACGACTTGCCGACCGCAGGCGAACTCATTGAGGAACTTTGGAGCGAGTACCAAGGTGCTTGATGTTGGCGGAGACTACTGGTCAGTATCCGTCGCCGGCTAATGGCCTGCTATCGATCATGATCTGGTCCAGTTTTCGTTGCGCGCGTTTCAAATCAAGCAAGTCCCGGCGCTCGAGCATTTCGCATTCATCGCGAAGCATCTGATCGATGTCGATAGGGTAATGCCGGCATTCTTCCGGGCGGTCGTGGTAGATGTCGCAGCTGAGACTCGAGCTATCATCGGAGCTGCGTAGCCAGGGGCAGCGCGGGAAGTACTCGCTCGTTTCAGGATCGACCCAGATGCGGTTGCCATCGACGTAGCGGAAGATATCGGGCCGATGAATCTCCCACCAGTCAATCTCCTCCGCGGAAGCGGACAGGCCACCGTTACCGGCCTTCTCACAACACTTACCGCAGGAATTGCAGAGCTTCATCGATGAGAACAAGGGGAAGAAAAGTGCGCCCAATCTGCCTTAAGAACTGATAAGGATATTTGTGATCGGCGCGGGTTGATCTTTAGTGGCATTACAAAAGAAACAAAGCACCCAAACCGAGGAAGCTCATATAGCCGATCACATCGGTGATCGTCGTCAGCACGACACCCCCGGCCAGTGCAGGATCAATCTGCATGCGCTTCAGGACGATGGGCACCGAAGATCCGGCGAGTGCCGCTACGGACATGTTGATGATCATTGCACCGGCAATGACGGCGCCGATGCGCCAGTCGCCGAACCAGAGATAAGTGAACAGGGCGACTACGGCAGACCATCCCAGCCCGTTGAGCATGCCGACCAGCAATTCCTTACGAAGAATTCGCTGCGCGTTGTTGCGGTCGACCTGGCCGAGTGCCATGGCGCGCGTGATGACCACCAGTGACTGGTTGCCTGCCACGCCGCCCATGCTGGGCACGACCGGCATTAGGACGGCGAGTAGAACTACTTTGTCGAGCGTCGTCTGGAATAGATCGACGACAGACGCGGCAAGAAACGCCGTTGCGAGATTGATCCCCAGCCATAATGCACGGCGTTGGGTACTCTTAACCACCGGCGCGAACATGTCATCTTCCTCGTCGAGGCCGGCGGCACCCATTAGTGCGTGTTCGGCCTCGTCACGAATCTCGTCGACGATATCGTCAATCGTGATACGCCCAACCAGTCGTTTGTTGTCGTCGACAACCGGTGCGGATAGCAGATCCTGGTTCTCGAATTCCCAGACGACCTCTTCGGAAGGTGTATGCGCCGGAATGGGTTGTGTATCTGTTGACATCACTTCTGCGACAGTCTCATTCGGGTCGAGAGTCAGGAGGCGAGACAGGAACAAAGAGCCGAAGTATTCATTATTGCGATTGACGACGTAGATGCTATCCGTACCGTCAGGAATATCGCCGCGCGCATGTAGGTAGCGAAGCACGACCTCGAGCGTGACATCCGGCCGCACCGTAATAATGTCGACATTCATCAGGCCGCCGGCGCTTTCCTCATCGTAGGACAGCACGGCTTGCAGGCGCTCGCGCTCCTGCTGGTCGAGCGATCGCAGGACTTCACGGGTCAGGGCCTCGGGCAGGTCGGCGACGAGGTCGGCGAGATCGTCGAGTTCCATGCCATCGAGGGCGGCAACGACTTCATCCGTCTGCATGCTTTCGATGAGACCGTCGCGCACCTCGTCCGCCAGTTCGACAAGGATTTCGCCACCGTTTTCCGGGTCGACCATTTCCCAGATCAGGGATCGTTCGGTTTGCGGCAGGGACTCAATCAGGCGCGCAACTTCGGACGGATGCAGGCTGCCTATGAGCAACTGGGCAGAACGTACGCGACCCCCGCCGAGCCTTTCGCGCAGCAATGAGAGATTGGCCTGAGTGTGCTCTCTCGCTTCCATGGATTCTGCCTCCGAACGTGTTGCAGTGTAGCGGTCCTGAAGGGGTAATCACACCCGTAGGGCGGTGTCAGTCAGCTTTGACCCCGAGGGTAGGGAGCTCGTTATGTCGTTTGTGCACCGGATCGTGGATGTCGCTCAGCGCTGCGGCCAGTTTTTCGGCCATGCGTACGGAACGGTGCTGGCCGCCGGTGCAGCCCAGTGCCACCGTTAGGTAGCTACGATTCACGCTGACATATTCCGGAATCCAGCGCTTCAGGAACTTGAGAATATCGTTGTACATTTGCTCGTAGGCCGGCTGCTTATCCAGGAACTCCGCGACCTCGGGATCCAGACCGTTGAGACTGCGCAATTCCGCGTTCCAGTATGGGTTTGGCAGGCAACGCAGGTCGAAAACGAAGTCCGCATCAGCGGGAATGCCGTGCTTGAAACCAAACGATTCGAGCAGGATCGACAACTCATTCGTAGGTCGGTGGTCTACACGTTCCTGAATGATATCTGCCAGCTCATAAACGCTGGTACGCGACGAATCAATAACGAGATCAGCGGCGTTGATCACCGGGCCAAGGAGATCCCGTTCCTGTTCGATCGCTGCCCGGAGTTCTGATGCAACACTCGCTAGTGGATGTCGGCGCCGAGTTTCTCTGTAGCGTTTGAGCAATACGTCATCATCCGCCTGTAGGAAGAGCAGATCTGTCGCGATGCCGGACTTTTTGATTTCGATGATCAGTTCAGGTAGTGCTTCGAGATCTTCGGGACGGTTTCTGGCGTCGACACTGACCGCTACGCGCGTCACCGTCGCATCGCCGGGTCGGCGGATCTCGTCCAGCAATGACCGAAGGAGTCCGGCCGGCATATTGTCGATGCAGTAATATCCCAGGTCTTCGAGGGCGTGTAGGGCAATAGTCTTTCCTGATCCGGACAGACCACTGATGATGAGGAATCGATTTTCGTCGGCCACGAAGGACGCCCGTCAGCCTTGCTGCGTGCGTTGTAGTTTCGGCCAGGTGTCGACCTGGCCGGCAAGAATAGCATCGCAAAGATCGCTGCTGCTGGAAACCGAACGCAGCCGTGCGCAGAGTGCGTCGTCGCACAGCAGCCTCGACAACTCTTCGATGTCGGACAGGTCACCCTCGCCGAGTTCTTCCGGCACCATCAATCCGAGAACAATGTCGACGGACTGGCCATCTGGTGAGTCAAAGTCCACGGGCTCAGCCAGCTTCATTAATGCGCCGGCGCTTTTCTGCAGGCCCGCGACCCGGCAGTGCGGAAATGCGACGCCCTTATCGAGGCAGGTACAGCCGAGACGTTCGCGTTCGATGAGTTTGGCAAAAATTTCTTCGCTGGCGATGTCCGGAGTGGACCGGGTCAGCAGTTCACTCAGGATCTCCAGGCAGTGTTTCTTGCTGCGCGCCGATACGTTGCACAACACACTGTCGGGTTTGATGAGATAGTCGATGTCCATAGGAGGGGTGTGCAGGCAGGAATTTAATGGCAGATGTCGGTGGTAGTTTGCCGCCGACATCTGCCAAAAATCAACATTAGCCGTAAGTTCTTTTGTCGGAATCCCTTGCGTGGTGGTCGACAAGTTTTTCTTTATGCTTTCTTACCTGCCGTTCCAGTTTGTCTGCGAGGCTATCGATGGCCGCGTACATATCTGCTTCTGTGGCATCAGCGTAAATCCTTGCACCATTGGCGTTAACTGTTGCCTCGGCTTTGTGCCGTAGTTTTTCGACTGTCAGGATACAATGCATATCCGAAACCAGGTCAAAGTGTCGTTCAATCTTGTCGAGCTTGGACCCAACATAATCTCGCATTGGTTCAGTGAGTTTGACATGGTGTCCGGTTATATCTAGCTGCATAACTTTCTCCTGTGATGTAATTCTCCGGGGTGCCATGGACCGCTCTCATTCAGTCCGGTCGTCCTGTCCTCTTCACAATCTATGAGTGTAATTTTGTCCCTTGAAATGTCCATTTGTTGATTTACTTACTTGGGTTTTCGAACCTTCCTTTCACTGGAGGAAGGGATCTTCATCGCTTCCCGATACTTCGCAACCGTACGGCGCGCAACCGTGATGCCTTCCTCGGCAAAGAAGTTGGCGATCTTGCTGTCGCTCAGTGGTTTGGTGGGATTCTCGGCACCGATCATCTTGCGAATCTTGGCGCGAACAGAGGTCGATGATTGTTCTGCTCCATCGACCGTGGATAGTTGACTGGAGAAAAAGTACTTGAATTCGAATACGCCTCTTGGCGTATGCATGTACTTGTTGGTCGTTACACGTGAAATGGTCGATTCGTGCATACCGATCGATTCCGCTACGTCTCTTAATATCAGCGGCTTCATCGCCTCATCGCCATGCTCGAGAAACTCACGCTGGCGCGACACGATACAGGTCGCAACCCTCATGACCGTCTCGTTTCTGATCTCGAGGCTGCGCACGAGCCAGCGCGCTTCTTGGAGCTGGGTTCGCAGCGCCGCATGGTCGCCGCTGCCTCGGAGTAAATTAGCGTATTGCTGGTTGACCGACAGTCGTGGAATGCCGGACGCGCTTATCTCAACCTGCCAGCGTCCGTCCACCTTCCGTACAAACACATCGGGGATGACATACTCAGCGGGCTCCGGGCTGACTGCCAGGCCGGGTTTCGGGTTACAGCTCTTCACCAGCGCTAGCGCTTCCTCGAAGTCTTCTTCTGAGGTGCGCAGTGAACGCCGTATCTCGCCGTATTCCTGGCTCGCGATCAGTGCAAGATGGTCAGTGGCCATCTGAATTGCGAGTTCAACGCCGGGCGTCGTTTTCTCGAGCTGAATCAGTTGCAGGACGATGCACTCCGAAAGCGATCGTGCGCCGACGCCTAAGGGATCGAGGCGCTGCACCTTCGCGAATGTCGCTTCGACTTCTTCGGGGCGCACGTCGGTGTCATCAGCGATGAAATCCTGGATTTCGTCAAGCTCGACGGTGAGGTAGCCGTCGTCATTGATGGCATCGACGATAGCTTCACCAATGACTGCCTCACGCGGTGAAAAATTCTCCAGCTCAAGCTGCCAGAGCAGGTGCTCACGCAGGGTTTGTCCGCTCTCATCGGCGAAATCGTTACTGGGCCGACCCTCTCCATTCCAGCCGCCATCCTGGATGCGCTCCATGGAGCGCGACTGCCAGGTGTCCTCCGCCTGGATGGTTTCGATTTCCGCCGTCGACTCTGCGCTGGTCTTGGGGACGTCTGGCAGGTCCTCCATCTCGAGCATGATGTTTTCTTCGAGTGCTTCCTGGATCTGTGCAGACAGGTCGAGGACAGGCAATTGCAACAGGCGAATTGCCTGTTGGAGCTGCGGCGTCATCGTCAGGGACTGGCCAATTTTCAGTTGCAGGGAGGGTTTCAGCATGCTGTTCGCAATCTAGTGCACGGCGAGTTTCTTGCACCAAATGTAACACTGGTAGATGCCATTCTGTCTCAGAGTTTGAACTCCTGTCCGAGATACACTTCGCGAACATGCTGATTTTCGAGAATATCGTCAGGAGAACCCGACGCAATCAGGCTTCCATCGCTCAGTATATAGGCTCGGGAGCAGATTCCGAGGGTTTCCCGCACATTGTGGTCAGTAATAAGTACGCCAATTCCGCGGTCCGACAAGTGCCTGATAATTCGTTGAATATCGAGGACTGAAATCGGGTCGACACCGGCGAAAGGTTCATCGAGCAGGACAAACAGTGGATTCGCAGCCAATGCCCTCGCGATCTCCACGCGCCGGCGTTCGCCACCCGATAGACTTATGCCGAGACTCGTTCTCACGTGGCCCACATGCAGTTCATCCAGCAACTGATCGAGTTCCTGTTCGCGACCTGGGCGATCTAGGTCATCGCGGTTCTCGAGGATGGCGAGGATGTTCTGCTCGACGGTCAATTTCCGAAAGATTGACGCTTCCTGCGGCAGGTAGCCGAGACCAAGTCCGGCTCGCTTGTGCATGGGTTGCGCTGTGAGGTCGAGGCCGTCGAGGAGAATCCGTCCCCGATCGCAGGCGATGAGCCCGACAATCATGTAGAAGGCTGTCGTCTTGCCAGCGCCATTCGGACCGAGTAGGCCGACGACTTCGCCACTCGTTATCTCGAGGGAAATGCCATTGACAACTTCACGAAACTTGTAGCGTTTGGAAATATCCTGGACGCTGAGAATACTCATCCGCCAGGCTCTCCTGTTTCTGGCTGGGGGTCCGGCGCTAGCACGTCATCGCCCCCGCCCATGGCTTCGTTGAGCGCGTCCTCTGCAAGTTCATCTAGTGCGCCCGGCGTATAAGTAATGCGTACCTTGGGATCGCCGGTCCCGCTCGACGAGGCATTGATGCGCTGCTCTTGGATGTTATAGACGAGGTAGCTTGAGGAGATCTGGTTGCCACCTTCCATAATCGTTGCCTGACCCGAAAACTCAATCACGCCGGAAACGAAGTCATAAACGAGTTTGCCCGCCTCCGCATAGGTTCGGTTATCGTTACCCGGGCGGCGCATTTCGAAGGTGGCGGGCGAGCCCGAAATAGTCGCCGTCTTTAGCTGGTAACCAGAAAACTCCATGTCCGCGACATCGCTTTCGATGTGTCCGTTTTCGACATCGATGATGATGTTGCCTTCGAAATGCCAAGTGCTGTCTTCGAAGTCCATTTGGCTGGCAAAGCCTTCGTCGGCCGAGATACCGAATCGACCTTGCGTCAGTCGCAGACCGCGGAACATCACCATCGAACTCTTGCCGTCATAAGCCGTGGAGTCGGCGTCGAGAGATACTGGTAAACGAAGGTCATCCGTCTGGGCGAAAGCCGACGAACCGAAATCGAGGAACAGGCAGCCGGTCAGCGCGATTAAATGCGCGGGGAGAAACCTGGTGATGTAATGAGACCACTGCATTTCAGGGTACGAATTTTCCGCTGACGTTGGTTCTGAGCTCAAGCCTGTTTTCCTGCAGCCATGCTAGCATGCCGGTTCCGGTGAGGCTGCGTGAGCCGATCCTTAACTGCACCCGTTCGTTGGTCTCGGCTTTGTAGGATTCCGGATCGATATCCAGGACGTTGGAACGGATCTCAGTGACCTGGTCTGAGAAGCCTTCATTGCTCACCGCGATCACGTGCCCGCTGAGCCGCAGCATATCCTGCTCATCGTTGATCGTTGCGAGGTCGGCGTTGATGGTCCAGGGCACATTGGCATGCGTCGAATAGCGAACGCGCACGTTCTGCATTTCGATATCGCGGTTTTCCTGTTGTTCCGCGTACTCTGCTTCGATCTCGTAAAGCAACCGGCCTGCCTGGTCCGTTCCGAGAATTCGCGCAGAACGCAAATAAAAACCGTCCGCAGCGGTTTCGCTGATCGTATGTGTGATCTCAGAGCTCGAGAAAGTTTGCGCGAGATACCAGCTGCCAATAGCAGCGGCTGTCAGTACGACGATCGTTGCGATGAAACGGGCGTTCAAGAATTCAGTCTCGCCCGGTGTTCACTAGCAGAATGCTATCGCAAATCTCACGCACCGCACCTGCACCGCCTGCGGCGGAAGTCGTCGTATCGCATACGGATTTTACCTCACCAACGGCATTGGCGACGGCGATAGCGTACCCCGCATACTGTAGCAACTCGATGTCGGGCACGTCGTCGCCGACATAGGCGGCGGCAGCCCGATCGATACCAAGCTCGGTCAGGACACCATCGAAGGCTGCCACTTTGTCCTTGCAATCCTGAATGATGTACTTGATGCCGAGCTCGTCCATCCGATGTTCGACCGCCACAGATTGCCGGCCACTGATGACAACAATTTCGATACCAGCATCGAGAAGTCGCCGGATGCCATAGCCGTCCTGCGTGGAAAAGGCCTTGCTTTCGACGCCATCGTCCGACAAATAGAAACGTCCGTCAGTGAAGACGCCGTCGACGTCAAACCCGACCAGTTTCAGGTTTGAAGGATAGCCTCTGCCCGAAGCCGAGCTCACATGACACCTGCGCGGAAGAGGTCGTGGATATTCAGTGCGCCGACCAGTCGGCCGTCGGCATCCGCAACGAGCAACCCGGTAATCTTGTTTTCTTCAAGCACGTGCACAGCCTCGGCGGCCATAATGTCGGGGCCGATCGTGATGCAGCCTTCATGCATAACTTCACTAATCATTATCTTATGGATATTTATTCCCTTGTCGAGTGCCCGGCGCAGGTCACCATCGGTAAAGACACCGAGAATTTTGTTTGTGTTATCCACGATGGCGGTCATGCCCAGTCCTTTCTGCGACATTTCCAGCAGCCCGTCTGTGACATTGACGTTAGGGCCGACGGACGGCACCGCATCACCTATGTGCATCACATCATCAACACGAAGGAGCAATTTTTTGCCGAGACTGCCGCTGGGGTGTGACAGTGCGAAGTCCTCGGCTGTAAAGCCACGACTCTCGAGTAAGGCGACTGCGAGTGCATCACCCATGGCGAGAGTTGCCGTGGTGCTGGCCGTTGGTGCGAGATTCAGGGGGCAGGCTTCCTCGCTGATACTGACATCCAGGTGGACGTCCGCAGTGGTCGCCAGCGTCGATCCCGGCTTGCCGGTCATTGATATCAGTTTGGCGCCCATCCGTTTGACGAGCGGCAGGATCGTGACCACCTCATCCGTCTCGCCGGAATAACTCACGGCGAGCAGCAGGTCGTGTTGCGTGATCATGCCGAGGTCGCCGTGACTCGCATCGGCAGGATGCATAAAGAACGAGGGCGTGCCTGTACTGGCAAGGGTGGCGGCAATCTTGCTGCCGACGTGTCCGGATTTGCCCATGCCAGTGATTACCACGCGGCCCTTGATGTCGAGGCACAGCGCGCAGGCGGCTGAAAAACTGTCATCGAGGCGCGGAATCAGTTCGCTGACAGCCCTAGACTCGATGTTGAGGACCTTCGCGGCCAGCGCTACGAGCGCTTTGGGGGAAAGAGTGGTCAAGAATGGGCCTCCGGCCTAGTTGCTCAGTCAAATCGGGATTCTAACGTTTTGTGCGACAACATAGGTGGGGAATGCAGTATATGCCGTCACCAGCACGAATCTTTCGAATCGACCGATTGTGCCGCGACCGTCGTATTCATAGGTTATGGCGAACAGTAGGAATGGCGCCCATTTTGCTACACTGCGCGCCTTTCCGTACAAAGGGCTGCACTTTTAATCATGGAACCGCAAGACATCAAGACCCTGATCGAAAACGGACTCGACGACGCCACTGTGGAAGTCTTCAGCGAGGACAATACGCACTATGCGTCACTGGTGGTTTCTAGTGCTTTTGAAGGCAAGCGTGCGATTGCAAGGCACCAGCTGATCTACCAGTGTCTGGGCAGCCTGATGGGCAATGAGATTCACGCGATGTCTATCCGCGCCCATACGCCGGAGGAATGGGCCGAGCTGAAGGGCCCAGAAGCTGGCTAGTACAATGGATCGTTTGCTCATCAAGGGCGGTACGCCGCTGGCTGGCAAGCTCGAAGTGTCCGGCGCTAAAAACGCGGCGTTGCCTATCCTCGCCGGCAGCTTGCTGTCGCCGGAGCCCGTTATCGTCAGGAACGTGCCACAGCTCAAGGACGTTGCAACGACCATAACGCTACTGCAAAGCCTGGGTGTTGAGGTCACGTTTGATGAGAAGTTGAGCGTTGAGGTCAACGCGGCCGACGTGAGCGAGCGGCGGGCGCCCTACGAGCTGGTCAAGACGATGCGTGCGTCGATCCT
>JAQWSV010000166.1 GCA_029243005.1 Woeseiaceae bacterium | reverse complement strand
GATTGCTTGTGCTGAAAAATCTGTTGGGATATGCCACTGCATACAATCATCATATTGTACTCCGTCATAGGTACCTGTAGTACAGAAGCCATCTTCTTTCCAACCTGTGCTTAAAAACATTTTATGACTTTGAGCAAATAGATTCCAAATCACTGGGGGAAGATTATATGTAGTGTGCTCCCAACATGGCTGCTGTGTTTGACATGTCCATATATCGTAGAGATCCTTTGAATGCTGTGATACCCGTTGTTCCATTAGTTCGACTGTAGCAGTGTCTTCTTCATCAACAGAGAGCATATTAGGTAGATTAATAATGACACCATCGACTTCATTAAATACGCGTGAGTCATTCCATACGATGCCCTCTCCTACATATACTTCGCCACTAAATCTATTCTTAATTTTAGATACGATTGCTCCCATGCGCTCCATATAATATGACTGAAGCCATTCACGTTCTGACGAAGGTGCTTCATCTTGTAGCCCACAGAAACATACCCACATAGCACTCCAGTCTGCTGACATAGATGCTACGCCTAGTGACTCCAGCCTATCTGCTTCCCATAAGATATGTTGCTCATGCGAATCTATAATTCTTTTTAACAGTGGCCTATCAACATAGGCCATACCTTCAAAGGGAAACAAAAATGTATTGGTGTCATCTAATGCTAAGAACTGCCATGCATAGTGCATATTCATACCTAGCTCTTGTGCGGTCTCTGCAATGAATTCTATTTGCCAGTCACTGACATGTTTACGACTGTGATTGATTTCCCATGTTTCTGCTTGGTGATCGTTCCAGTAACCAAAATTATATACCCATGCAGTTTTGACACCATGCTCTTTTAATTGAAGTAGAGTTGTTCGATACATCAGTTTTATATATTCGTCCTCAGTACAATCTGCTACTAAGTCCGGCCTCTTATCTTTGTAGTTTTTATATATCCACTCAACACCATAATCTTTAAAGCCTATTGCTTTGAGGTGATCTTCTCCAAAAGAGTTCTGTGGCATAGGTATATCAAACTCGCCTAGATATGATTCTTTGATTTTTGCATTGTGTGGATTTGTACAAGAGCCTTCACTAACTGCGTCATTCAAAGTTACATCTACACTTGCTGGAGCATTACCATTTCCTGAAGTACCACCACCGCCGCATGCTGTAATGAGTGCGGCTATTGCAAGCAAGGGGACACTTCTAATATTTGTCAAAACGATGAAATACACTAGCTCAATCCTGTTCTGGCTGCTGATTCAGGTTAGAAACTGATGAAATCCAAAATACGTATTATTGTGAAAAGCGATATTCCTGAATTGTTGTCGATGCGCCGCTGTATGGGGGTGATTGATGCCTGCATGCGAGAAGTCTCTTTGGGAAATGTTGAATTGCCGTTACGTTGGGGGCTGAAAGCAGGATCGAAAGGCGTAATGGGCATGATACCTGGTTACCTCGGAAATCACTTTCGTGGTTGCTCACCTGCTACTGGGCTCTTTCTACTGGAGCCCGATCAAGCGCCGCTGGAACCTGTGCTACAACTGGTGCAAAGATAAACTGACCCGGCCTCTTGTGTAAGCCTTAAGGCAGCTCTGAGGCCTCGCACGAGACTGCTCCTGGCCGAAGCCGCAACGAAACGATGCGAGCCTCAACCGCGGCAGATAGCGCGCTGACGCTAAATGGCCACTCCTGCCAGAAAGGGGCTGCTGAGCTACACTATTCTGAGCTGACATTAACGATGAATTATCTATTCCTTAGGCAGGCCGGTGACAATTTCATGAAAAGCAGAATTGGCAAATGGATTAATACCGAGGTAGATGGCGGAGCCCGAAATGAATGAATCTGCAGCAGGGGAACGTAGGGCGAATATCAGCTTTACGGGCACCACCTCTGAGTATTTCAAAATCTGGATCATCAACCTCGCGCTAACTATCGTCACGCTGGGGATGTATTCGGCCTGGGCCAAAGTTCGCAAGTTGCGGTATTTCTACGGCAACACCCACCTGGAAGACGGGACATTCGAATATCACGCCAGCCCGGTCTCGATCCTTATCGGCCGCGTCATCGCCTTCGTCACGATGATGACCTACTACTTCACAATACAGTACGCGCCGATGGCATCGGCTGTAATTTTTTTGGCCGTGTTTCTACTAATGCCAGTTCTGCTGGTTCGTTCGCGGGTCTTCCAGATGCGCAACACGTCGTACCATGGACTACGCTTCAATTTTCAGCGCGACTATGGTCGCTCGTTCGCCACGATCTACGGCAGTGCGTTAATCACAGTATTATCGCTGGGTCTGGCCTCACCTTCGGCGATTTATATGCGCAATAAATTCGTCGCCAACAGCACTGGCTTCGGAAAAACGCTGTTCAAATTCGGCGGCGGTCAAGGCGAGTTCTATGCCATCTTCTGGAAGTCGGCCGGTCTTGCGATGCTCGGGTTAATGATCTTTGGCGGTTTCATCGCAGTATTCACTGGTGCTGCCAGTTCCGATCCTTGGTGGATCCCGGTCCTAGTGTTCGCGTTTTCCGCAGCGATCAGCATTTACTTCCGGGTTCGCCAGCGCAATTATGTCTGGAATACGACGACGCTCGGCAGCAACCGCTTTGTGTCATTCCTATCGGTGACGGACATGGTCGTCATCTACCTGACCAACATCTTCGCCATCATACTTACGCTGGGGCTTGCCATACCATGGGCCCAGATTCGACTTGCCAAGTACCGCGCCGAGCACCTGCAGGTTCTGCTGGTTGACGACTGGCGCGACTATATCGCCTCGAAAGACAGCCAAGGCAACGCGCTCGGTGAAGAGGTGGGCGAGGCCTTCGACGCTGAGATTGATATCGGTTTCTGATGGAAACCACAGCGGCCTACTACAACGGCAACACGGCCGGTTCTGTTCAGGTGCCGGTCTCGCTGCAGGGTAGCCGACTTGGCTACGTCGTCAATGGGCAGGATCTGTGGGTGGATCTTGGGGTGACAACCATGCGACCGCCCATCGCACGAGGTGCCTGGGTGATCGAACTCGGGGGTGGTGCCGAGCTGCATATCGACGACGAGCGAATTACGTCCAGACTGGCATCGCAACGCAGCGGCTTCATTGAAAGACTGGAAGGCGCTTGGCACTGGGCTTTAATTTCCGCGCTTGTTGCTATCACATCGACCTGGGCTTTATTGACCTGGGGAGTTCCAATCGCCGCTAAACAGGTTGCCTTTGCTTTACCTGAGGATATTTCCTCGCGCATGCGCGAGGAGGGTCTCGGCATTATGGACGAACTGTTCTTTTCGGAATCCAGACTAGACGAGGAAGATCGATCGCACGTAACGACGTTGTTCAAGAAAATCCAGTCCACCCATCCGAAATTCGAAAGTTATCAGCTGGAGTTTCGATACTCCGAAATCGGACCCAACGCGTTCGCGGTCCCCGGCGGGTTCGTCGTAATGACGGATCAGCTGATTGAGCTAGCGGAGAACGAAGATCAGCTCGTCGCTGTGCTGGCCCATGAAGTTGGCCATCTCTACGGCCGTCATAGCTTGCGAATACTTCTGCAAAACTCGACAACGGCCGTTCTGATCGCGGCCTTCACCGGCGATCTCTCGAGTATCACGGCCTTATCCGCTGCGATTCCAACGATTCTTATGCAGGCAAAGTACTCGAGGGATTTCGAGCGCGAGGCCGATGAGTTCGCGTTTGACTATCTCGATGCCAATGGATATTCCGACGAAGCATTGTCTAAGCTGTTACTGCTGCTCGAGGATTCAGTCGGCAAGGACGATAGTGAAGTACCTGGGAGGTTCTCGTCGCATCCGCCAAGCAGAGAGCGTGTAGACAAAGATTGAGATGCGGGCCTCAACCCTGAACCATTGGCGAACGTTCCTGACCTAGTTGAAATAGCATTTGTGCCAAATCTCGCTTAATCCTGTCTATAATCGTCGCCGCAAAGTGTCCACAGCAACACGATAGGGCAGGGGGTACTTTTGGGGGTATCCGGCTGGATGCGACTGAAAAGTTGCGGAAATTAGGTGCTTTAAGGGCCGATTTCGATTCCGACCCTAGCCTCCATTTCTTCTTTCGTGCAAGCCCGGGTGGCGGAACTGGTAGACGCTACGGACTTAAAATCCGTTTTCCGAAAGGAAGTGCGAGTTCGATTCTCGCCCCGGGCACCACTCTCAGAGCGTGTGACTCTCTGTTCTACATAGCAAACGTTTCTGTCGCTGCTAAAAACTGTTTCGCTTTTTGAGGGAGTGGAAACGAGATATTAGACACAGCCAATGGGAGTACAAGTGGCACAGGATGCACTGGAAATAACAACAGGCGCCCGCTGGGCGTATGGCAGCGGCGGCGGCGCATATGGTGTTCTGCGCAACGCCCACTACTTCGTCCTTATCTACTACAGCCAGGTGCTGGGACTGGATCCAGGCCTGGCCGGTCTGGCGGTGGGTATCGGTCTGGTGTTCGACGCCATCACCGACCCCTTGATCGGATACCTGTCCGACAGTACTCGCTCTCGGTGGGGCCGGCGCCACCCTTGGCTGTTTGCCTCGATTCTCCCATTAGCGACATCATTCTATTTTCTTTGGCATCCGCCGGGTTTTATCGAGGGTAACAGCCTGCTGTTCGTTTGGCTTGTGGTGTGCAATGTTTGTATGCGTACCGCGCTCACCATGTTCGCGGTGCCGGCCCTTGCCATTGTTGCTGAACTGACCTCGGACTACGACCAGCGAACCCGACTACTGACCTTGTTCCACGTCGTCTACTCGACCTTCAACAACGTCATGTCGGTGCTGATGTACGCCATCTGGCTGGTACCCACTGACGAGTATGTCGATGGTGTTATGAACCAGGCGGGTTATCAGGAAGCCGGCCTTGTGGGTACCGTCATCATCGTAATCTCTGTACTGGCCTTTAGCATTGGCCTACGACGATTTATACCGCGACTCAGTCGCTACAGAATCGATGCGCCGCTCAGCCCGGGCCAGTTTTTCCGGCAGGTAGCCGATGTGTTCCGCAGCGCATCGGCGCGTATCGTTGTCCTCGGCGGTGTCTTGTACTATGCCGGCGTGGGCACCTACGTCGCGCTGTGGGTCTACATCTATAGCTATTTCTGGGAGTTCACGAGCGAGCAGATTGCGATCATCTCCATTCCAATGGCATTAGCGGCACTGTTCCTGCCGCCCGCGATAGCGCGCTGGGGTGTCGGACGGGAGAAGAAGAACGTGGCCATCACAGGATTACTGAGCGGCATGGCGATTAACGTTATCCCGATCACCCTGCGCCTGCTAGGATTCTTCCCAGAAAACGGCAGCTCCACCCTGTTCTATATCATGCTGGTGGCCGGTTTTTTCGAGACTATGCTTCTGCTGTTGTTCGACATCTCCTGGCGATCCATGATTGCGGACCTGACCGAGCGAACAGAACTGGAAACCGGGCGCCGAAACGAAGGTGTAATCTCCTCGACCATTACTTTTACATCCAAGTGTGCCGACGGGCTGGGTACGCTCATTGCCGGCACTGTGCTGACGCTGATCTCCTTTCCCACCGGAACCGGAGTTGGTGAGGTTTCCTCGGATGTGATTGCCAAGCTGGGCCTAGTCTATGGGCCGATGATATTCCTTATCTGGATGGGAGTGATCGTGACCATCAGTCGCTACCGGATCAGTCGTTCACGACACGAGGAAATGCTCGAGCGTCTTTCCAACCGGTAGATCCCGGCAGTCTTTCGGACCGAGATCAGCCAATACCTTGGGATCAGGCTGGTGCCTGCTTGATACAATGGGCGAGACGCGCAATACCTTCATGAATGTCCGCCACGCTGGCCCAGCCGAAAGCTAGGCGAATAAACGGTCCCTCGGCGCCGTGGATGTGGAATTCCCACCCGTGGGCAAAGCTGACCTCTCGTTCGGCCGCCAACGCTTCCAGCCTTAAAAGATCTACTCCATCTGGGACTTGCACCCATATGAACAACCCTCCTGGCGGGTGAGACCACGAGCAAAGATTACCCATTTCTGCTTCTAACGCATCCAGCATTGCATCCCGCTTTTCCTTCAGGCCAACGTTCGCCCGCTCGCAGTGCTCCCAGAGATTGTCTTCCAGGTACCGGGCGGTTATTGCAGCGGCTAGGGTATTGGAACCAGCATCATGTCGCCGGGCCAGAATTTGGTCAAAGAGCTCGTCCGATGACGCAGTGAGGTAACCGAGACGGACCCCGGGAGCGAAGATCTTCGACAAGGAACACATGTAAATCTGATTGGGCCCATCATCCAGCGTGTAAAGCGCCGGCGGCTTGGGGCTGGCCTCAAAATGAACGTCGCCGTAACAATTATCCTCAACGACAATGCAGTCGTGCTCACGTGCCAGTTTCAGCAACTCAATACGGCGCTCTAGCGGCATGACTGCGCCAGTCGGGTTCTGGTACGTCGGTAAAGTGTAGATGAAACGCGGCGGACGATCTTCCTTGTCCAGGCGTGTCAGGATGCTCGCCAACGCTTCCACTTTCATGCCTTGATCATCGACAGGAACACCAACCATATCGATACCCAGAGAATTGTATGCGTCGATGGTGCCCGCATAGCTGTACTCTTCCATCACCACAACATCGTCACGCCCCTGACACAAAGCCTCTGCAACCAGAGTTACCGCCTGCATAGAGCCGTTCGTCAACATCATGCGCTCAGGGTTCATCGCTACCCCTTCACGATCCAGCTCTCGTTTTGCCATCAACTTTCGCAGACCCTCGTGCCCCAAGTTACCGGGATAAGTGTTGAGTTCTACTCCATGCTCACGAACCGCACAGGCTGCCGCCTCCGCCAGTTCCTCGATTGGGAAAGTCTCCGGGTTAGTAGTCCCGGTACTGAAGTCCATAGGGTCCATCATGCAACTGCCTCCCTCACCACTCAAAGTGCGCACACTTAATTTTATATATCTAAAGTCACACTTAAGGTTATTTAACCTATATTCTATATAACTTGCTGTTTTAAATAATTAATATATAGATATTTATATTTTTTTAATGATATATCAAAGTTCCGCAACGGTACCCACATCCTGCTGTTCGGCTTGCGTATAAATTGCATAAGCAGCTGCTAGATCTTGTGCGGCAACACCAAGCGACCGATATAGGGTGATTTCAGTGGCGTCGGATCGCCCCTGGCATTCGCCAAGAAGGACTTCTCCAATCTCTCCGGATATATAAGTCTCATCAATGTTGCCATCGGCAATGGCTTGGCGCAGCTCACCAGCTTGAGCAAGGCATGACTCACGATAGTCCGTAAAATAGCGACTCCGTGTAACTGTCTCGCTATCGATTTCCCGGTGCTCTGGAATACTCGCACCAGCAGCATTGACGTGGCAGCCTTTCGGCAACCACTTGCCTTCAAGTATAGGCTCAGGTGCTGCTGTGACGGAGCAAATGATATCGGCATCCGCCACCGCATCTTCAACAGTTGGGGCAACACAGGCTTGCGAATAACCGCTATCGCCGAAACGATGAGCAATTTTCTCGGCATTGCTTTTGGAACGCCCCCAGAAGGTGAGCTTAATGTCTTTCTGCAACTCAAGCATTGCCGAGGCATGAAATTTAGCTTGCTCACCTGTTCCCAGTATCGCCACCTTCTTGGCGTCGGTGCGAGCGAGGACCTGAGTCGCTACAGCACTTGCTGCAGCTGTGCGCAATGCTGTCAGGTGGCCCGCGTCCATCACCGCTATAGGTTGACCGAATTCTGGTTCAAACAGGACCATCAATCCACTATGAGAGGAGATGCCATGCTTAGAGTTTTCAGGAAATAGGCTAACTAACTTGATTCCGTAACATTCCGGATTTCCGAGGTAACCAGGCATCATGCCCATTACACCTTTCGATCCTGCTTTCAGCCCCCAACGTAACGGCAATTCAACATTTCGCAAAGAGACTTCTCGCATGCAGGCATCAATCACCTCCATACAGCGGCGCATCGACAACAATTCAGGAATATCGCTTTTCGCAATAATACGTATTTTGGGTTTCATCAGTTTCTAACCTAAATCAGCTCACGCTTGATCGAATCCGTGCAGGGAAGTTGACCCGCAGCAGGAAATTTATTCTTGTAACCATTAAAGACTGTTCTAGTACGCGTGTGTTAACTCATGTAACTGGGCCCAGTGCGAACGAAAATGAATCCGCTTCATAGGCCACTATGTTAAGCCTCTTCTCCGTCGCTATAACAGCAGCACCAATTTGATCCGAGTCAACGCCCAGTGTACAAAATCCTAGGCCTTCTTCTCTCACCCAAAGGATAACAGTTTCCACAAGAGCCTCCGTACGACCGCTTGGTGGAATCCGAACCCTATAATCCACAAGATGTGGTAATTCAATTTCGTCTTCGTGCACAGCTAGCTTCAATGCATTCATTAACGCGTTATATTCACCATTTCCCGTTTCTGTTGCATGCGAGAATAGAATCTATGAGCTCGAGGCCGAGCTGTCGGAGCTGCAATCTGACTGCGATGCAAAAGACAAGTGGAGGAGGGCAAGACATGATTCCCGCTAACCTCAGAATAGGATCTAGTGGTAAACATTCATCACCGTCTTCTCGTTATCATTATTAACTTCTTTGTAAGCAATGAGATGCCCTAGAGCTTGTCGCAATGACGACCGAAGCGACTTTGTCGCCTCCAAAGAACGCGCCATTAAGTTAATACACGGAAAGATCCGGGACACAAGTCTGTATAAAGAAGCAAGAAAGAATAAAACTGCAGCCGAACCTGCCTGAAGATGGGCACAATTGAAGCGGACTCCGTCTTCCTCCGGGATTGAAGAAAAATCAGGTCTTTTCTGAGGTCGCCGGACGGGTGAGTGCATACAACGGAGCACCGAGCCGTGAGAACAATCTATTCCAAACGTAGTGCTGTTTCCGCACGACCAACAAACAGGTTAGCGTGCCAAACCGGGATGATAGAGCAAAGCGAGAGGAATCAGTTAAGACGTTTGGCTGTTCTCACATGCGCGCTTTCAGTCATTGCCCTCGCAGCGCGGAGCGTTTATGCCGATCCCGGCCTCGATACTCGTCCGTCCAATCTCACCTGTATAGCACCACCGCGCCCTGAATCGGGAGATGTGGTACTGGAGCCGGCGTTTCCGAATGTCATCATAGGTGGCTCGCTGACTATCGAATTTCCAAAGGGTGACTCCTCTCACCTTTTTGCCATGCGCCGGCAAGGGCGAATCTATCGATTTCCAAACGATCCCACGACGTCCCAGAGAACGACGGCACTGGATCTTCGACCGCTCCTCGCGGCGGCACCTGCGGACGGTCAGTCTGGCCTTATGGACATGGCTTTTCACCCGGATTTCTCCAATAACGGCGAACTTTACGTCGCCTACACCGTGCCAGGGCCCGACCGGCGGTCCTACGTGGCAAAGTATACGAGCGACGATGGTGGCGTTTCATTCTCAACAGATGGAGAAGTGCTGCTTTCTCTGCATCAGGTCAGCGTGTTTCATGCGATTGGCTCGCTTTTCTTCGGCCAGGACGGTTACCTGTACATCAGTTTTGGCGACAACAACAATCCGAACAAGGTGCAGGATCCTTTCACCTGGTACGGAAAGATTTTACGGATTGACGTCGATTCCGGCACGCCTTATAGCATCCCGCCGGACAATCCTTATGCGAACGGTGGCGGTGCACCAGAAGTCTATGCGCTGGGATTCCGCAACCCCTGGCGAGTTACGCAGGACAGCGGCGGAAGCGGCGAAATCTGGGCAGGCGACGTGGGCGCCATCGACTGGGAAGAGGTCGATATAGTCACCAAAGGCGGCAACTACGGGTGGCCCATCATGGAAGGTGCACATTGCCAAAGCGCCGGCTGCGATACGACCGGTCTGACCGACCCTGTTGACGAATACTCCCACGACGACGGATGCGCCGTCATTGGCGGGCATGTTTATCGGGGATCGCTGTTGCCGTCGCTCACTGGCAAGTACATTTTTGCCGACATTTGCACCGGAAAGATTTCGGCAATCGATACGTCGGGTCAGGATACGGTGGTCGAGACTCTGTTGGAATCTGGCTTGGCCATTCGGGATTTTTCCGAGTTGGAGGACGGAGAACTCCTGATTACCTCGGGCAACGAACCACGTCCCATGAAATTGGTTCCCGCCAATAATAGTGGCACGCAAGCCGATAACTTCCCAATGAAGTTGTCAAAAACTGGATGTTTCGACCCGTCTGATCCCACGCAGGTCGAGTCGGGCGTCATTCCCTTCGATGTCAACGCCAAGCTCTGGTCCGATGGAGCAGACAAGAGGCGCTGGATGGCGGTTCCGGACGGGTCACAGATCGAGGTCCTTCCGGATGGTGACTGGGAGTTCCCGGTAGGTACGGTCCTGATCAAAGAGTTCCAGTGGAACGGCAATCCTTTCGAAACCCGTCTGATGGTGCGGCATGACGACGGTGGTTGGGCCGGCTACACGTACACATGGAATGCCTCGCTGACAGATGCGGACCTTGTTTCAGCGGATGGACTGTTCAGACAGATCGAGGGGCAACTGGACTGGATGTACCCGAGCAGATCGCAGTGTCTGCAATGCCATAGTGCGGCGGCCGGTCGATCGCTCGGCCCGGAGACTGCACAACTGAATGGCACGATGCTGTACCCCTCGGGTATCAACTCGAATCAGCTTGAAACGCTGGAACACATCGGCATGTTCTCGAACGGCCTCGGTGGCGTGCTAAACGATTTGCCGGCACTGACCGATGTGCGCGATATCGCTGCGACGCTGAGTGATCGATCCAGAAGTTATTTGCATGCTAACTGCGCTAATTGTCACCGGCCAAACGGACCAGGGGAGGTTCCCATGGACTTCCGTTTTC
>JAQWSV010000132.1 GCA_029243005.1 Woeseiaceae bacterium | reverse complement strand
GTCGGGAAATGGCGCACAAGGAATTGGGCGCACAGCTCCTGGCCAGGGTCAGAGATGACCTGGAAGAACTGGCGATGGTGGAGCAAATGCCACAGCTGGAAGGCCGGCAGATGGTGATGGTCCTCGCGCCAAAGAAAAAGTGAGTAACGGCTGAGTGGGCTAGTCCCCTGCGAAAGCTACTACCCGCCTGCAGCGGCGAACCAATGATTCGTTCGTAGCATGGCTAGAAAATACGGAGACTGTAATGTCGAAGATGAAGACTAACCGGGGCGCTGCCAAGCGCTTCCGCCGAACGGGTAAGGGTGGCTTCAAGCGAGCCCAGTCCCATCTCAATCACATCCTTACCAAAAAGAAGTCCAAGCGCAAACGCCAGCTGGGCCTGACTGAACAGGTTCATGAGGCCGACGTTAAGAGCGTCAAGCGCATGCTTCCGTACTCATAGAGGAGATTGAGACATGGCAAGAGTCAAACGTGGCGTCGTCGCTAAATCGCGTCATAAGAAAGTCCTCAAGAAAGCGAAGGGCTACTACGGTGCACGCAGTAAATTGTTCAAGACAGCGAAGCAGGCTGTCATCAAGGCGGGCCAGTACGCGTATCGGGATCGACGGCAGCGTAAGCGCCAGTTCCGGGCGCTCTGGATTGCCAGGATTAATGCTGCTGCGCGTCTGCATGGACTTTCTTACAGCCGCCTAATCAACGGAATGAATCGTGCTGAGATGGAGGTCAACCGCAAAGTGCTCGCCGATATCGCAGTACACGATCCTGAGGCATTCGGCGCCATCGCCGAGCAGGCCAAAGTCGCCCTGGGTGACAGCTGACTGTGACAGGGCGCGCCCCTGGTGCGCCTTGCCGGCAGGAATTCCAGATGCAGTCACTGAGCGAGCTTGTCGAACAGGCTGAAGCGGAGATATCAGCTGCCGCTGATCTGGCCTCGCTCGAGGCCGTGCGTGTCCGGTACCTAGGTAAAAAGGGCGAGCTGACGGCTCGCCTGAAGGCGCTGGGCAGTATCCCTGAAGACAAAAGACCGACTGCTGGACAGGATATCAACAAGGCGAAGAAATCCCTTCAGGACAGCATCAATGCCCGTCGAGAGGTGCTGCAAGACGATGCGTTGGCCGCCAGACTCAAAGCTGACGCGATTGACGTTACGTTGCCTGGCAGGGGCCTAGGTCGGGGCGGGCGACACCCTGTGTGTCGCACGGCGCGTCGAATTGAGAAGATCTTTCGAGAGGCGGGCTTCGGTGTACGAACCGGGCCTGAAATTGAGGACGATTTTCACAACTTCACTGCCCTGAATATCCCGGAGAATCATCCAGCAAGGGCGATGCACGACACATTCTATTTCCCGGGTGGAAATCTGCTTCGGACACACACTTCGCCAGTACAGATTCGTTCTATGGTCGACGAAGGTGTGCCCATACGCATCATCGCACCGGGGCGTGTCTATCGGTGCGATTCAGATCAGACCCATACCCCGATGTTTCACCAGGTCGAGGGTCTCGTCATTGATCGAAACATCAGTTTTGCAAACCTGAAGGCCGTATTGCACCAGTTCGTTGAGAACTTTTTCGAGCGCGATGCCAAGTTGCGCTTCCGGGCCTCTTACTTTCCCTTCACTGAACCTTCAGCCGAAGCGGATGTGGAATGGGAAGCGGGTAAATGGCTGGAGATTCTTGGTTGCGGCATGGTCCATCCAAATGTTCTGGAAAACGCAGGGATCGACCCGGAGGAATTCACAGGCTACGCTTTCGGCATGGGCATTGAGAGGCTGGCTATGCTGCGTTACGGTGTGGACGACCTTCGTACCTTTTTCGAAAACGACCTGCGCTTTCTGCGCCAATTCAACTAGCGCGAACGCCTGCTGATGAAGTTTTCAGAAAAATGGTTGCGCGACTGGGTAAATCCGTCGATGGGTACCGATGAACTGGCGCATCGCCTGACAATGATCGGGCACGAAGTCGATGGTCTCGAACCACAGGGCGAAGGCCTCGATGGCGTGGTCGTCGGCGAGGTACTTTCCTTCAAGCGGCATCCGGATGCAGACCGCTTATCAGTCTGTCAGGTGTCTGTCGGTAATGGCGAGGCACTGGAAGTCGTATGTGGCGCGCCAAATGTTCGCGTAGGAATGAAGAGCCCTTTTGCGCCCGTAGGCACAAAGTTGCCGAATGGCATGAAACTCAGGAAGGCCAAAATTCGTGGTGTGGTTTCGAATGGGATGTTGTGTTCTGCCATCGAGCTGGGACTAGGTGATGAATCCGACGGCATCGTCGAGCTCGATGATGATGCACCGACCGGCATGGCCTTGACCGAGCACTTGGATCTTCCCGACGTTTCCTTCGATCTCGATTTAACCCCCAACCGCGGCGACTGCTTCAGTGTATTGGGCATCGCGCGGGATGTTGCAGCGGTTACCTCGATGCCAATGAAGGATCCGACAGTGATACCGGTCAAGCCGACGATCGATGACAAACATGCGGTCGACCTCGTGCATCCGGCCGGATGCCCTCGATTTGGCGCCCGCGTCGTCAGGGGTATCGATATGTCAGCCGAGTCGCCGATGTGGATGAAGGAACGCCTGCGCCGAAGTGGACTCCGATCGATACATCCGGTGGTCGACGTCACCAACTATGTAATGATTGAGCTCGGCCAACCGCTTCATGCCTATGATCTGGCTTCTCTGAAAGGCACGATTCGCCCCCGCCTGGCGGAAGAGGGCGAAGTATTGACATTACTAGATGAAAAAACAGTCACATTGCTGCCGAATACGCTGGTCATTTCGGATGACTCCGGGGCCATCGGAATGGCCGGAATTATGGGTGGCCTGTCGACAGCTGTGACCGACAAAACGTCAGATGTTTTCTTTGAGGCGGCGTTTTTTACGCCGCAATTGATGGCCGGTGTCGCGCGCCAGTACGGTATGCACACTGATGCATCGATGCGCTTCGAGCGCGGTGTTGATCCGCAAAACCAGGTGCGTGCGATTGAGCGTGCAACTGAGTTGTTAATCGATATTGCCGGCGGCGAAGCCGGTCCGTTGGTCGATCACCATGTGGCAGAAGAGTTACCGGTTGCTTCGAAACTGACGCTCAGACGGTCGCGATTAAGACGCATTCTAGGTACGGAAATCCCGGCCGAAAGAGTCACGCAAATATTGTCCGACCTCGGCCTCGAAACCGAGCAAAAAGACGACAAGTGGGGTGTGGAAATTCCCACCTATCGATTTGATATCGATGTGGAAGACGCGCTTGTCGAAGAGGTTGCCCGAATATTTGGCTACGACGAAATTCCTGAGGAGATCGCAACCGGAGATACGCCACTCGCAACCGCAACAGAGTCGGCTGTCGATCTTGATCAGGTTGCCGATACCCTGGTTGCAAGGGATTACCAGGAGGTTCTTACTTACAGCTTTATCAGTGAGGAAGCTGACACTTTAATTGCAGGTGAAAAGTCAGAGCTGATTTTAAGTAATCCGATCTCTTCGGGAATGTCGGTGATGAGGAGTTCGATTTGGCCGGGGTTAATTGAAGCGGCATCTGCAAACCTTGCAAGGCAACAGGATCGAGTTCGTATTTTTGAAATCGGAAAAACGTTTCACGGTAGGTTAGACAAGCCTATAGAGGTCGTTCGCGTCTCCGCAATTATCACCGGTAACGTGGTTGATAAACAGTGGGGAAATAGCGGGCAGAGCATTGATTTCTTTGACATAAAATCAGACATCGGAGCTCTGATTACGATGACTGGGGCGGCCGAAGACTTTAGTTTTGTTGCGACCGAACACGTCGCTTTGCAATTGGGGCAGGCTGCAAAAATAATCCGCAATGATGAAGTGGTTGGAATGGTTGGTAAGTTAC
>JAQWSV010000120.1 GCA_029243005.1 Woeseiaceae bacterium | reverse complement strand
AAGGTATAAAGATCGAAGTCGATGCCGGAGCCCTTAATGTTCTTGCCAATCAGGCCCGCCTCGTAAGCTTCTTTGACAGCAGCTTCGAATCTCGGCACCGTCTCTTCGATGAATTCACCGCGAATGTAGTTATAACCGACGGTTGCGCCCATCGAATAGGCGGCAATCGCCATGCCTTCAACAAGACAATGCGGGTTGTAACGCAGGACTTCCCGGTCATGGCAGGTGCCTGGTTCGCTTTCATCCGAATTACAGACCAGGTACTTCTGGCCGTCTGCATCGCGGGGCATGAAGCTCCACTTCAAACCCGTTGGGAAACCCGCGCCACCGCGACCGCGTAATCCGGATGCCTTGACTACCTCGATCACCTCGTCAGGTGACATCTTCCCGTCGAGAATCTTTTGCCAGGCTTCATAACCGCCGTGCTTGCGATAGTTGTCGAACGTCCACGGCTCATCTTCACCGAAGGTGCTGAAGCAAACCAGGTTGTGCTTGAGTTCGCTCATTCGAGGTTATCCAGGATTTCGTCGACTTTTTCGGGCGTCAGGTTCTCGTGATACTTGTGATCGACCATCATCATGGGCGCCCCGCAACATGCGGCGAGACACTCTTCTTCCTTCTTGAGATAGATACGGCCATCGTCGGTGCTTTCGCCGACCCGGATGCCGAGCTTTTTCTCCACGCGCTCCAGTAATTCTTCACCGCCGCGAAGCATGCAGGACACATTCGTGCAGATCGCGACGTTGTGGCGCCCGACCAGCTTCGTCTGGAACATCGAGTAAAAGGTGGCGACCTCATAGACCTGGATCGTTGGCAAATCGAGATAAGCGGCAACCTCGTTCATCAGCTCCGCAGTCAGGTAGCCATTGTTCTCATGCTGAACGGCGTGCAAAGCACCGATCACTGCAGATCGCTGGCGATCTTCGGGAAACCTCACCTTCCAACGCTCGATTTCTTCCCGCACGTGATCCGACAATTCAGCTGCTTCACTCATCGATCGATCTCACCAAATACGATGTCCTGGGTGCCAATCACAGCGACGACATCCGCGAGCATGTGCCCTTCCACCATCTCGGACATTGAGGCGAGATGGGAAAAACCGGGCGCCCTAATTTTCACGCGGTATGGCTTGTTCGCGCCGTCCGATACCAGGTAAACGCCGAATTCGCCTTTCGGGTGCTCGATGGCTGCGTAAGCCTCCCCTTCCGGAACCGTGTATCCCTCGGTAAACAGTTTGAAGTGGTGAATCAGCGACTCCATGTCATCTTTCATCTCGACACGGGACGGTGCGACGATCTTGTGGTCATCGACCATTAACGCCCCTGGATTCTCGCGAAGACACTTGACACACTGCTTCATAATCACTGCGGACTGACGCATTTCCTCGACACGCACGAGGTAGCGGTCATAGCAGTCGCCATTGACGCCAACCGGAATATCAAAATCGACCTGGTCGTAGACCTCGTAGGGCTGTTTCTTGCGCAGATCCCACTCAATGCCGGAACCACGCAACATCGGTCCGGTAAATCCGAGATTCAGTGCCCGCTCCGGCGAGACCACAGCAATGTTGACGGTGCGCTGCTTCCAGATCCTGTTGTCCGTCAACAACGTTTCATACTGGTCGACGCAGGCCGGGAACTTATCGCAAAAGGCCTCAATAAAATCAAGCAACGAGCCTTCACGAACCTCGTTGAGGCGATCGATCTCCTTCTGGCTGCGCCATTTCGAAGCCTGGTACCTGGGCATCATCTCGGGCAGGTCTCGATAAACGCCGCCCGGCCGGTAGTAGGTCGCATGCATGCGCGTACCGGACACAGCCTCGTAGCAGTCCATCAGGTCTTCACGCTCGCGGAAGCAGTAAAGGAACATCGTCATCGCACCAATATCGAGACCGTGCGCGCCGAGCCACATCAGGTGATTCAGGATGCGGGTCATCTCATCGAACATGACACGAATATATTGTGCGCGCGGCGGCGGCGTAATGCCGAGCAACTTTTCGATGGCCAGCACATAGCCGTGCTCATTGCACATCATCGACACGTAGTCGAGGCGATCCATGTAAC
>JAQWSV010000074.1 GCA_029243005.1 Woeseiaceae bacterium | reverse complement strand
AGTGCTGCTTCCGGCATCGCCGTCATACCGATGAAGTCAGCCCCATCGCGTTCGAGCCGATCGACCTCAGCGGCCGTTTCGAGCCGGGGACCCTGGGTCGTCGCGTAAACACCCCCATCGTAGATGTCGACGCCAGCATCGTTCGCAGCCTTCAACAGATCCTGTCGCAGCGACTCCGTCAATGGTTGCGTAAAGTCGATGTGGTCGATGTGCTCGACCCCCTCGTAAATACTGTGCTCCCTACCCCACGTATAGTCGAGCAACTGGTCGGGAATCGCTATCTGGCCGAGATCCAGGTTCGCGTTGATGAGGCCAACGGTGTTCATCGCGATCACTGCATCCGCGCCCAAATTTTTGAGCGCCTGCATGTTGGCTCGATAGTTAATCCGGTGCGGTGGAATCAGCAAATCGTCCCCGTGGCGGGGCAACAGGAAAACCGATTGATCAGCGTAGGCCAGAGCACGAATCGGCCCGGAGGGCGCACCGAAGGGTGTATCGACCAACTTGCCTTCTGCACCGACGCCGAAGTCCCGGAAGCCACTACCCGCGATGATGGCAAATTGTCGTTCCCTACCCCTCATCGCGTTCAGGCGTCCAGCTTCAATGCCGGCACGTCGAGCCCGTACCGAAGTCTTTCCGTCGCGGACAACCATTCGTCGCTCGCCAGCAAGGTCTCTCGCATCACGTGCCCAGTGCCGTGCAGGCGCGCCAGCCGTACCAGGGACAGGGGATTGGAATACTCCCGAAGAGCCGCAACGGTCGCGCTTGCCGCGGGCCGATCATTGCATACAAGCACCATGTCGCATCCTGCGTCCAGTGCGAGCCTGGCCCGGGACGGCATCGTGCCGAACTGTCGCGTTGCCTTCATACTGAGATCATCGGTGAATACGGCGCCATCATAGCCGAGTTGCGACCGGAGCTGGTTTTGAATCCAGTACGCGGAAAACCCGGCCGGCTTTTCATCCAGTTCCGAATAGATTATGTGCGACATCAGCACCCCGGCAAGTTGCCGGTTGCCAATCAGTTTCTCGTACGGCCGCATGTCGTCCAGTAATACGCCGAAATCCCGCCGGTCGATAGGCAGATCCTCGTGGGAGTCAGCAACGACCGCGCCGTGTCCTGGAAAATGCTTGGCGACCGCCACCATACCGCCCTCTCGCAGTCCCTGGCTATATGCGCTCGCCAGCTCGCTGACGACGCCCTTACGACGATGAAAGGCGCGACTACCAATGACTTCGCTCACGCCCCAGTCCAGATCGACGCAAGGCGTGAATGCAAGATCGATATCCATGGCACGAAGTTCCGACGCCACAACCCAGCCGGTGGTCTTCGCTAGGGATATGGCAGAATCCGAGTCAGAATCATACTGGCGGCCGATGCGTCGCATTGACGGAATGGCCGTGAAGCCATCGCGAAACCGCTGTACCCGCCCACCTTCATGATCTGTAGCAACGAGTAACGGCGGACTGCGCACGGCTCGAATGGCAGCGACTAGGTCGGCAAGCTGCGTGGGGCACTCGTAATTGCGGGCGAAAAGGATTACACCACCGACGGCCGGCTCGCGCAGCAGATCGCGATCGGCGGGTGTGAGGGACAAGCCCTCCACGTCCAGCATAACGGGTCCCAGTGCCATTCACCAAGATTAGTGAAAAAAAACGTAAATATCTATTTTTAATAGCGTTTCTGGAATACAGCGATCGATTCGACGTGGCCGGTATGCGGGAACATATCGATGATGCCGGCCGCCTCCAGCCGATAACCCTTCGTGTGAACCAGCGTATCGGCATCGCGGGCCAGCGTACCGGGATGACAGGAGACGTAAACGATGCGGGGCGCACCGATCACGTCAGCGCAAGCTACGATCTCTGCCGCACCGCTTCTCGCAGGATCCAGCAACATGCGGTCCCATCCTTGCCGCAGCCAGCCTTCTGTACCGTCTACTTTCGCAAGATCCGCCTGCCTGAAATCGGCATTCGAAATTCCGTTTTTGTCTGCGTTCCGGCGACTCTGTGCCACCTGTGCCTTCTCTCCTTCGACCCCGGTTACCTCCGCAGCACACCGGGCCAGCGGCAGTGAGAAATTACCAATACCGCAGTAAAGGTCGAGTACGGAATGGTTAGATGTGACCGCCAGATTATCAATCGCTGCCGACACCATCAGGCGATTGACGGCCGCATTGACCTGGACAAAGTCTGTCGCTCTGAATTCAATATCGATGGTATGTTCCGGCAGCTGGTACACGAGCGGCTCATGCTTGTCAGAATCGAGCGGCACCACGGAATCGGGTCCACCAGACTGAAGGCCAATTTGCAGGCCGTGCGCATCCCCAAATGCACCCAAGTGTTTGAGGTCTTCCTCCGATGGCGGATCCAGTACCCGAAAGACCAGTTCGATAACGTTGTCGCCGACGGCGACTTCAATCTGTGGCAATCGCGCCCGAATGCTCAGTGCGCCGATTAATTCGCTCAGCGCATCGATCAGGCCGTCCACCGGCTTTGCCAAAACCTCACACCGGTGCATATCGCAAACGTAAGGCGCATGCGCCTCGCGGAAGCCGACCAGCACACGGCCTTTTGCAGCGACGTCCTTGACCGCCAGACGCGCGCGACGCCGGTAGTGCCATCCGCCGCCTTCCGATGTGTCATACAAGGGTGGTAGCCAAGTATCGGGCTGAACCCGTCCGATGCGTTCGAGATTGTCGCGAAGTGTTCGCTCCTTGATCCTCCTCTGGTCGTCGGCCGAGACATGCTGCAGGGCACAGCCGCCGCATGTGCCAAATGCGGCGCAGCGCGGCTTGATACGTAGCGGCGACGGCGATTCAACCGCCAGCAATTCCGCTTCGTCGAAATTCCGCCGGCGTTTGCGGCGAAGAAAGGTTACTGTTTCGCCCTCGAGGGCGCCAGCGACAAACACTTTTTTACCCGTGACCGCAGCGATCCCGCGACCGTCATGTGTCACCGACTCAATGAGCGCCGTTTCGGGTTCCCGGGGTTTCCTTGCCATGGGGCTCGGCGTTACTGCCAGGCATCCAGGAATTCATCCAGGTGCGGCTGCCTCATATCTCGCAAGGTTGTCCGCACCAGTTTGTACTCGCGGTCGAGTCTTGCCTGATCCAGCCGACCACGCATGAATTCGAACCTCAGGTAGACGAGGTAGGTATTCAATACGTCAGTTTCGCAGTAGTTTCGAATGTCGTCAATGCCGCCGTCGAGCCAGCATTCCCAGACTTTTCCCCCACTCATACCCAGCTTGCCCGGGAAACCCAGCATAACGGCAATTTCGTCCAGCGGTGCGCGACCACGCATTTGAAAAGCGGCAAGGACATCCATCAGGTCAATATGACGCCAGTGAAATCGGCTCAGGTAATTGTTGTAGCGAAAATCGCGGTCGTCATCACCCATTTCCCAGTACCGTGGCGCCTGCACCCCGTGCAGTAGCGCGCGGTAATGCAGAACCGGCAAGTCGAAGCCACTCCCATTCCAGGATACGAGCTCCGGCGTATATTTGTCGATGCCGTCGAAAAAGCGTTGGATAATCTCTGCTTCGTTTGAATCGCGATCACCGAGCGACCAGACGCGGAATCCATCCCCACTCCGAAATGCCACCGAAATTGCGACGATCCGGTGCATGTGCAAGGCCAGAAACTCGCTGCCCGTCTTCTGTTGCTGCATGAAGGTCATCGCTGTGCCGACATCGGCATCAGACAGACCCTCTAAATCCCAGTTTCGCCGCCCGAATTCAGTATCCGGAATAGTCTCAATATCAAAGGAAAAACAATGCATTACAAAATATTCTTAAGAAACTCAATTATTCAGTGCGCATAACGATGGCGAAGGCCTGGATAAGGCCGGCATCGTCCGTCAGGCTGACATGCCCCTCACCAATCCCCAACTCATCGCACCGGGCGCGACCGCGATCCGACCAGATGATCTCCGGCCGACCCCAGTCGTTATTAACGATGCCGACGTCTCGAATCCATACCCCATGCGCAAATCCCGTTCCCATCGCCTTGACCGTCGCTTCCTTGGCGGCGAATCGCATCGCGAGGAAGCGCACCGGCCACTTGTTCTTCTCGAATAGGACCCTTTCTTCGTCCATCAACAAGCGATCGACAAAATGCTGCCCGAAACGGTCGTACGTTTCCTGCACGCGGGACAATTCGACCAGGTCGGTACCAATTCCGTAAATCATATCGACCGTTAGCCCTGCCTGGCTTCTGCCATGAGATGCTTCATCTCGCTGACGGCCGCAGGAAATCCAGCGTAGATGGCCCGGGCCACGATAGCATGTCCGATATTGAGCTCGACAATTTGCGGGATTACTGCAATCGGCCCTACGTTTTCGTAGTGCAGCCCATGTCCTGCGTGTACCGTTAGACCGATATCTGCACCTTGCGCGGCCGCTTCCACCACACGCTGCAGTTCATCTTTCTGCGCGGCGCCATCGGTATCGGCATAGCCGCCCGTATGCAGTTCGATCACCGACGCACCCACGTCC
>JAQWSV010000069.1 GCA_029243005.1 Woeseiaceae bacterium | reverse complement strand
AAAGATGAAAAACTCCTATTAGATGAGTTCAGAAAGCATCCTGAGGTCGACGTGGTCATGATTGACGATCGACAACTGATTTTCGATCTCAATAATAAACCTGATGTTGATGTGATACTGGAACGATGTATCAACCATTCCCGCGCTCTACACGGATTGAACCTGCTGGAAAGTGCTGGCATCACCTGTGTGAATACCGCCGATGTGGCGCGAATTTGCGGTGACAAAATACTTACCTCACTGGCCTTGTCGGAAGCCGGGATCCCGCAACCAGACGTTCGAGTCGCCTTTACAGAAGAGTCCGCGATTCGCGCCATTGAGGAGATTGGTTACCCGGTGGTTTTGAAACCGGTAGTGGGCTCTTGGGGCCGTTTACTGTCCAAGGTTAATGACCGGGATGCAGCTGAATCGATTCTTGAGCATAAATCGATTCTCGGTACCTACCACCACTCGATTTTCTATATACAGAATTTTGTCGAGAAGAAGGGGCGGGACATTCGTAGTTTTGTAGTGGGCGATGAATGCATCGCCGCCATTTACCGGACTTCAGAGCATTGGATTACCAACACTGCCAGAGGCGCCATCGCCTCCGGTTGCCGAGTGACGCCGGAGCTTGCTGACATCTCCCTAAATGCAGCAAACGCCGTCGGTGGTGGAGTGGTCGCCGTGGATTTATTCGAAACCGTCGATGGCTTTCAAGTCAATGAAGTGAACTACACTATGGAATTCAAGAATTCCGTAACGACCAGCGGTGTGAATATCCCAGAGCGCATGGTCAGCCACGTGATCAAGGCTGCCAGGTGATATCCGTCTCTATCGTTGGTGGCTCCGGTTATTCCGGTGGCGAACTGATTCGTTTACTGACCTTTCACTCAGAAGTTGAAATCCGTCAGATCACGTCCGAACGTCTGGCGGGCAAGTTTGTGCACAATGCCCATCCGAATATGCGGGGCGTTAGCAAGCTTAAGTTCTGCAGTATTGATGAACTAAAGTCCTGCGATGTGATGTTCATGTGTCTGCCCCATGGCCAGACCATGCACCGTCTTGATGAGTTCAAGGCTATGGCCGGCAAGCTCATAGATCTCAGCGGAGACTTCCGGCTGTCATCCGATGAGGCGTTTCAGCGTTGGTATGGAAAACCCCATGCCTGCCCGGAACGTTTGGGTGATTTTGTATACGGCATCCCTGAGTTACACCGTGACGCTATCGCACAAGCTGATGCGGTCGCCTCGGCAGGTTGTAATGCCACCGCCTCCATTCTAGCGCTGAATCCCCTCTACAAACGGGGTCTGGCGGGTCGCACTATCATCGAAGTGAAGACCGGTTCTAGCGAGGGCGGTAATTCCTCCAGTGACGCCAGCCATCACCCCGAGCGCAGTGGCGTGGTGCGCTCGTACAAACCTACCGGTCATCGCCATGTGGGTGAGATGGTGCAGGAGTTCGGTGCCGACGACATCCACTTTTCTGCCACCTCCATCGAAATGGTGCGTGGCATCCTCGCCACCTGCCATGTGTTCTTGAATGAGACGGTTGCGGAAAAGGAAATCTGGAAGATCTATCGGGAAGCTTACGCCGACGAACCATTCGTCCGTATCGTCAAGGAACGCAGCGGCATTCACCGCTATCCGGAACCAAAGCTGCTCGCAGGCAGCAATTTCTGCGACATCGGCTTCGAACGGGATCCGCACTCGGACCGGTTGGTCGTGATCAGCGCCATCGATAATCTGATGAAGGGCGCCGCGGGTCAGGCGGTGCAAGCATTCAACATCATGCACGGATTCGAGGAAACCATGGCCCTTACCTTCCCCGGCCTGCACCCCATTTAGCTGGGTTTATTATGTGCCGATTACTATCGATTCGCGCAACCAGCCCATTCGAGATGGGTGATCATCTGGATCGATTCGCTGAGGTTTCGCAGCAAAGCAAAGAGTATCAGGGCCACGGCTGGGGCTGCGCCTGGCTGCAAAACGGGGCGTGGCGCATCTACCGCAACATTAAACCAATCTGGGAAGACACGGATCGGCCGCGAGGACGCACCACACTGGTGTTGGCCCATGCCCGTAGCGCGTTCAGGGATGAAGGCATCGCCATCGAAAACAACATGCCGTTTGCTGATGACAGCCATGTCTTCATCTTCAATGGCGAGTTGCAAGGTGTACGGATAAAAGAGCAGGGCCGTATCGGCGCTGAGAAAATATTTAACTACATTAAGCGATTCAACAAGGGCGACATGTTGAATGCCCTTACTCGTGCCGTAGATGTGATAAGCAAACGAACCCGCTACGTACGCGCGCTAAATATCCTAATTGCTGACCGGCACGAGACGCTGCTTGCCTCAAGTTATGGCGAAGATCCCGATTACTTTCAACTGCGCGCTAAACAACAGGGGGACATGACCCTAGTATGCTCTCAACCGTATCCTGACGAAAACGACTGGACTCGCATCGAGAACCATACCATCACCCGGATCCAGTCGGCACAAGGACACCACTAACCCATGTATATCGTTAAGATCGGCGGCGGCGGCGGTATCAATGTTGAAGGTATCGTTAAGGATTTGTCAGTCTTGGATGAACCCGCCCTCGTGGTTCATGGCGCTAATTCGCTACGGGATGAATTGGCCGAGCGCCTGGGAACACCAAAGACGATGCTCACGTCCGTGTCCGGCTATGCCAGTGTTTTCTCTGATGAAAAAGCCCTGGATGTGATCATGATGTCCTACGCCGGTCTAAAAAATAAACGCATTGTCGAATTGTGTCAGAGCAATGGCATTAATGCAGTAGGGCTGACCGGTATCGACGGCGGCATGGTTCGCGGCCAACGCAACCGGGGTATTCGCGTCAAGGAAGGGGATAAGACCCTAATGAAGCGGGACTTTTCCGGCAAACCTAAATCCGTGAATGGGGATCTGATTCGACTGCTGATGGACAACGGTTATACACCGGTGCTGACCATACCCATTCTTGATGAAAACGGAATTGCTATCAATTCGGAGAACGATGACATCATTAATGTCTTGCAGGATGAACTTAAGGCGAAATGTATCTTCCAGTTCATTGAGGCGGCCGGCTTTCTCGATAACAAAGATGATCCAGATTCAAGGGTAGTACAGATGTCTCGCTCCGAACTTGAACAGCGCGAAGCCCAAGTCGAAGGGCGCATGAAACGCAAGATGTTGGCATTAAAGCATTTGTTCAAAGCAGGCGCCGGCAAAGTAATAATTGCCGACGGGCGGATTGAAAATCCCATTGAAAGCGCCCTGGCGGGCAACGGCACGGTAATCCAATGAACGCCATAGAACTTGAAACTAAGTGGGGCTTTGAAGTCTATCCAAAAAGAGACATCACATTAGTCCGTGGCCAAGGCGCCACCGTTTGGGACGACAACGGGCGGGCCTATATAGACTGCACTGCCGGTGTCGGTGTCGCAAGTGTCGGACACGCCAACCCCAAAGTCGCCGAGGCCATAGCGAAACAGGCCAGTACCTTGATCACCTGTCCTGGCATTTTTTATAACGACGTCCGAGCAAAGCTGGTGGAGAAACTGGTCGATATCACGCCGTCGTCGTTGACCCGTGCGTTCCTGTGCAACTCCGGCACCGAAGCGATGGAAGCGGCTATCAAGTTCGCCCGCCATGGCACCGGTCGTAACGAATTTGTCTGCGCCATGCGCGGATTTCACGGCCGCACCATGGGTGCATTGAGCGCCACATTTAAGTATCGGGAAGCCTTTGAGCCGTTGCTGCCTGGCTTCGAGTTTGTGCCTTACAACAAGATCGAAAAGCTCACCGATGCAATCAGCGATACAACGGCAGCGGTGATTGTGGAGCCGGTTCAAGGCGAAGGCGGCGTCCGTCTCGGGGACCGCGAGTTTCTCAAAACTGCGCAGTTCTTATGCAATCAACATGGTGCAATGCTGGTGATGGATGAAATCCAAACCGGCTTTTGTCGTACCGGCGCAATGTTTGCCTGCGAGCACCACGGGCTGGAGCCGGACATTCTGTGTTTGGCCAAGGCCATAGCCGGTGGTGTGCCCATGGGAGCAGTGATGACCAGCGCAAAGATTGAACCGGGAGTTGGTGTCCATGGCACCACCTTCGGCGGCAATCCGCTTGCCGCTGCGGCGGCACTGGCTACTATAGAGTTCATGCAAAACCATGATCTTGCCAACGAATCGGCACGCAAGGGTGCGCGGTTCGTCGCGCGACTAAGTGAAACCCTGCCTTCGTCAGTTCGCGAGATTCGCCAATTGGGTTTAATGATCGGTATCGAACTCAAAGAGAAAGCCAAGCCACATCTGCTGGCATTGATGGACGCCGGCATCTTGGCGTTACCCGCTGGCCCCACTGTCATACGTTTGTTACCTCCACTGGTGATCAGCGACGAGGAACTGGATCAGGTAGCCGACGAGCTGCTCGCCGCCCTCAATACGTGAGCACTGCACCGAGCCCGGCACGGAAGAGCAAATTCAGAAATTCTGCCGGACAAGAATATGCGCCGCCTGAAGCCCGCCATGTTCCATGCGTCGCAAATGGCAGCGAGTCAATCGAGCCGCGATGGAAATTCTCCCTGTCATATATCTCGAACTAGGGCGGCTCGTCTCGCCCAATTTTTGTTTGAGTGGTGGCCAGGGGCGGAATCGAACCACCGACACGCGGATTTTCAGTCCGCTGCTCTACCAACTGAGCTACCTGGCCATGACATGGCCTCAAATTTTTCTTAGTGCGAAGAATCGCGGCGCTAAGAACTCGCAAACCCACTACCTGGACCCAAAGGGGCTTGCGCTCGGGCGCGTATTAGACCGGGGAATACCTTTTCAGTCAAGGAATTACCTGCAAGGAGTGGCGATGCCGGAGGACCACACCAGGCGGCCTCACATGGATGCACCAGTCCGCCGTATCAGAACCGCCATCGACATTGCCGATATAGTGGTCACAACACGGGTAGCACGCTGGGCGTGCGATATTCCAAGCGGCATAGAGAAGCCGGGCTTGCGCCCGGCTTAAGAAACTCCCTGATCAAGGGGGAGTTAGATCAGGCAGCTTTTAAAGCGTCTTCGGCAGAAAGGTACTCGTAACCGAGATCCTGTGCCACTGCCTCATGATTCACATGTCCGGCGTGTACGTTAAGGCCGTGTCGCAAGTGCTCGTCACACAACAGTGCCTCGCGCCAGCCCATATTTGCCAGATTCTTAGCATACGGCAACGTCACATTAGTGAGTGCAAACGTCGACGTTCTCGGCACCGCACCCGGCATGTTCGTCACACAGTAGTGCACAACGTCATCGATCACATAGGTCGGTTCCGCGTGCGTTGTAGGCCGGCTCGTTTCGAAGCATCCACCCTGGTCGATCGAAATGTCGACGAGCACAGCACCAGTATTCATCTGTTTAACATGCTCTGCGGACACCAGCTTCGGTGCCGCCGCACCCGCGATCAAAACCGCGCCAATGACGAGATCCGCTTCCGGAACCAGTTCGTCGATCGCCTGCTTCGTGGAATAAGCCGTTCTCACCCGCCCTCCGTAGAGGTTGTTGATTTCCCTAAGTCGCGGTACTGAGCGATCCAGTATCGTAACCTCAGCCCCAAGCCCGACAGCCATTTCCGCTGCGTGGGTGCCTGCGACGCCGCCGCCGATTACAACCACTTTGCCGGGTGCAACACCAGGCACTCCACCCAACAGCACACCACGGCCTCCATTCGCCTTTTGCAGTGCGAATGCCCCGGACTGAATCGACAATCGACCAGCAACTTCGCTCATCGGAGTCAACAACGGCAAAGAGCCATCGTCGGCTGTCACCGTTTCATAGGCGATCGCTGTGATCCCTGAATTGACCAGCGCTTCGGTCTGCCCCGGATCCGCTGCCAGATGCAGGTACGTAAACAGCACTTGGTCAGCCCGCAGCATCGCGCATTCCTCTGCTTGCGGTTCCTTAACTTTGACGATCATGTCTGCGTTGTCATATATCGCTTTCGCGGTATCGAGAATGGTCGCACCAGCCGTCTGGTAGTCCACGTCGGTCATGCCGATACCTGCGCCCGCATTCGTCTCGACGAAAACATCGTGACCGTCACTAACGAGCTCGCACACGCCTGCCGGCAACATGCCGACGCGAAATTCGAGCACTTTGACTTCTTTAGGTATTCCGACCTTCATCCTGGTACTCCCCCACGGAAAGGTATTGTTTGTGACTATTTGCGGAGGATACCGACGGAAACGCGCAATTGGCTTGCTGATTCAATGTCTTACTGGAAAAAATATGGCATATTCATGCGTTATTCAAACTAATACCAACATATTCTGCCATGGTTCTCGATAGATACGATAAATCCATACTCTCCGAGCTGCAGAACGACGGTCGCATCAGTAATGTGGAATTGGCCAGCCGGGTCAGTCTGTCGGAATCGGCATGCCTGCGCCGGGTTCGCGCGCTCGAGGAGTCGGGCTTGATTGAGCGATACGTCGCGCTCCTCGATCAGAAAGCCGTCGATCTGACTAGCACGGTTTTTGTCCACATCGCATTGCGTCGCGAGGAGCAACGGGAGCTCGCTGCGTTTGAAGAAGCTGTGCAGGGCATACCAGAAATCATGGAATGCTACCTGATGACCGGCGAGTTCGACTACCTGCTACGTGTCGTCGTTTCCGACATGGCCGACTTCGAACGGCTGCATAACGAAGCACTTACCCGTCTACCTGGCGTGGCACGGGTCAATTCCAGTGTGGCTATTCGGACAGTGACGAAGACGACAGAGTTGCCGTTGAGTTGATCGCGCGAAATGGCACTATTCTCATATGAGGGGCAGAAGGACGCGCAGAAATAACCGTTATTCCGGCACGAATTCCTTGGGAGTTACGGAGCCTTCGCCGAAGAAGTACTTCTCCATTTCCGTTTCGAGGAACTTTCGGGCCTCGGGCTCGATCGGAGTCAGGCGATACTCGTTGATCAGGATCGTCTGGTGTCCCAACCAGCGCTGCCAGGCCTCCTTGGACACATTGTCATAGATCTTCTGGCCGAGTGCGCCAGGGTACGGCGCAAAGTCGAGACCTTCCGCTTCAGATTTCAGGATGACGCAATTAACGGTTCTGGACATAGTTACTTCCGAGTGGTGAATTCAGGCACGACCCTTCCCTCCTCAATGCATCATACGACCAAACTGCACGAGGGTGTACCAACAACTGTTTGCAACAAAAAATTGTCGCTTCTTTATCAGCGTGACACCAACTGATCGATGAGCACCTGTACCGGCGCGGCGAGACCGACTTGCCGAGAGCTTCGCGGCGCGTACCATAGCACCTGGTCAGAGTCGGAGACCCTACTAACGTCTACATCGACTTCCAAGGGGTATATGTCTAGGTCGAAGTGCGTAAAGCTGTGAGACATTACTTTGCATTCCGAGATCCGATTTGGCGCCGAGCCAAACACCCGTTCACACCACCGCTCAACGTCCGATACGCACCGAAGCTCCGGAAAACTGTACAGGCCACCCCAGATCCCGGCCGGCGGACGGCGCTCCAGGTAAATACTCTCTTCTCGCCGTACGAGGATCATGTGTGTCGAGCGGCGTGGTTTTTCTTTCTTTGGCTTCTTGCCCGGATACCTGGTTTCGCGACCCATCGCATGGGCTGTGCAACGACTGCTCAATGGACAGTTGCCGCAATCCGGTCTTGTTCGCGTGCAGACCGTTGCGCCCAAGTCCATCATAGCCTGCGTATATGCGGCGACATTATCGGACGGCGTGTTCTCTTCGGCCAGGCCCCACAGCTTGCGCGCGACGCTAGTTTTTCCGGGCCAGCCCTCAACAACAAAGTACCGCGCAAGCACCCGCTTGACGTTGGCGTCGAGAATCGGGTGACGTTGCCCCCGTGACAACGCGAGAATGGCACCAGCTGTGGAGCGACCGATACCAGGCAGCGCTTCTACATCGTCAATGGCCTGCGGAAAATCGCCGTTGTGGTCGTCGCGCAAGATGATCGCGGTCTTGTGAAGATTTCTCGCTCGCGCATAGTACCCAAGTCCCGACCAGTGATGCAGCACGTCGTCGAGTTCGGCTGTAGCCAGTACTTCGACATCGGGAAACGATTCCATGAATCGCTGATAGTAGGGGATCACCGTTGCAACCTGGGTTTGCTGCAACATGATTTCGGAAATCCAGACGCGGTAAGGCGTCGGATCCTCCTGCCAAGGAAAGTCCTTGCGACCATGTTGTTCGAACCAGTGGACAACTGGTGCGGCGAAGGCATTCATACCGCTGGAGTGTACGGCAAAACTAAAGGACCGGTGGTTCCTCGCCAGTAGCCAGCGCCTCAATGTGCTGTGCTGCCCGTGCGCCAACGCGTCGCAATGCACGTTTGATGTAGTAAGGAACCAGCACCGGCGGCGCCCAGAAGTCCGGGATCATCTCAAATTCGTAGACGAGGCATGTCCTGCCGTCTTCAGTGCTGAGCCGCCAGTGTTCATAAGAAAGCTTGAAGTCACTGCGTTCTGCATCGACCACGGCCCTGACCTCATCGATCGAATCCAGCTCAAGAGAACCAATCCGAATGAATGTTCGGCACCAGAACAAGACGCAGCCTTCCATGCGATTGAAGAACTCCGGCCGTCCCTTCGCGTCGGGCTCCTGTTTCCTCGACTCAACGATGGCCGATGTGAAGCTATGGTATTGCTCGTAGTCAATCAGGACCGCGAAGAGATCTTCCTGATCGGTATCGAACCACGTCACCTAGCACAACGTATAACGACCCTCTTGCCGGTCGACCTCGATAGATTCCAGCTCCGCAGGATGCGTGACCATGCTCACAACGAAACACAGGAGACCTGCCAGAACTGTTGCCCAGCTTGCTTATCGATTGTTCAAGCCCTCAGTTCTCAAACAACTTTTTAAGCAGATTTTTCTTTAATTTTTCTTCTGGATCTTTATCTTCCGCTTCGGGATCCCTTTCGGCGTCGTCTCCGCCAAGCAGGCGATTGAGGAGATTGTCCCGCAACTCCTTTTTCTGTTCCTCGATGGCCTCTTCAACCCGGGCACGGAAGATACCCTCAATGTCCGGCCTTACTCTAGGCGAAGCCATCGGGCCCGTGATCTTCAGCGGCACGACTGTCTCTGTGAAGTCGGCCAGCTCCTCCGCTGTTGCACCGGCCATAAACTCCGGATGATCAAACACCCGCACTTCCAGTGCATAGTCGACTTCCCTAGTTCCCAGGTCCACCATTCCGGCGCCGTTCAGCCGCAGGAACGGTAGCTCGGCAATGAAGTCATCATTGGTGAAGACACCGTCCGTGACCACACCGGTCGCCTTGATGGCAGAAAACTCCGTGCGGGCCGGCAGCACGAGCTCAGGCACCGGCTCCATCCGGTATATCGCACGCGCGGAACGCAACTGATGCCATATATCCGTGCCCTCGACCACACCATCCGCCAGTTCGAAGGACATCGTTCCATCCAGGTCCTGCTGGATCGCCGACATGGTCTTGCCGGCCCCGGCGAGCTGGAAGTGGCCATTGATCGTTCCGGTGACGTTGTCCGTATCGAATATCTCGGTCATCATACGGCCAATATCCACACCGGATATCCGCTCATTGACTGAAATTGTCGGTACGTCAAACGATGCATTAATACGCACGTCGCCGACGTAAGTGCCATAGTAAAATTCGGCACCCAACGGAAACAACCGTAGCCGCCCGTTGCCGGCCGTGACACCGACTTCCATATTCGTAAACGTCATACCCGACAGGGTGGTCTCGTTGATTCGGAGGTTACCGTCAACATTGAGCGCCCGGACGAGGTCGGTCGGAATCTCCATGTCACCGCTGTCTTCCTCGCCGCCGGCAGCACTTTCACCGGCTGGCGCCATGTAGCCATCCAAAACGATTCTGTCTACTTCGAGATCAAATCCGAGCACCCCGGCAACTGTCATCGGCAGGGACATCGTGCCAGTCATCGTAGAGTCATCGAGCTCAAGCGACATTGCGGACAGATTGATTCTTTCTTGACCGACTACTGCATTCGCACTGAATGAAACGCTTTGCATAGCGGCAGAGTCGAACGTCGCAGGAGGCTCCATGTCGAGCGTCTGCATGAGTTCTTTCAGCGAAAACGCTGCTACCCGAAGCGCCGCCGTCGGCTGCGGTGTTTCTGCATAGGAGAACGGCTCGACATCGGCAGACATCGAAACACCGAGAATCGTGAAGCTCATCTCACCGGCGTCGATACGGCCGGCTGCTGTGTCAATCCTGACCGAGCGCGAATCGAAGTTAAACGAAGTTGGCCCGGATACGATACCTTCCAAGCTACCCGCGATATTCAGCCCATCGACCGTGATTTGCGCTGTGCTTTCCGAAATCGTCGTCACATTCCGCATGGCGACATGCCCACCAACGCCGTCCGAAGACGTAAAGTCGAATTCCGCACGGATGTCGATCGGTACATCCGCTGCAATTCTGCTGGTCTCAAAGGACAGGCCGCTGACCGCATAGCTGGATGCTGCCCCCCTGTCTGAGTAGGAAACGTTGGCGTTCGTGACCGCGATATTGGCAACGTCGATTGCGACGCCGGTCCCGCTGTCGGTGTCCTCGCCGGAAGGTGAGTCACCTCCCCCCTCCGACAGATCGTCCCAATTGTTGACGTAATTGGCGCTGACTTCGAGGTTGACTTCTAGGCCATCCAGTGAAGCCGTACCGACCACGACCTTCTGGCTGAAGATGAGCGGGAGGATACGAACACTTAAGGATGCGCTGTCGAAACTCAGGAACTGCCCGGTGTCAAAACCCTCAGCATTACCCAGTTCCGACGGCCCGATGTTGATGGCCAGCCTCGGAAACACGGATAAATCCAGGTCGCCAATAACCAAGTCACGACCGGTCGATTCATTGACGGCAACCTGGATCCTATCGCGAAAATTGTTGGGGTCGAAAAACAACACCGCCGAAATGACGGCGATCACAACGATACCAACAACTCCGGCAAGCAAGTAAAGAATGATCTTGAGAAGACGATCCATGATTCGTACTCCCGGGCAACAGCCCGGCCTTGATCAGTTTGCCAGCGAAGAACCCAAGAATAGCAAAGCGCGTCGGTCTGTGACTGAATTCAGACTCGCTTTCCTCTGTAGAAAAGGCCCAGAGCCCAGCTCTGGCCCCTCGACTTCCTACCCTGTTTTTCAGCCTTGCTTCTTACAAAGCCGCACACTGCCGTTCAGCGTATTGATCGTCACGCATCCAGTGCCGTCACCTTCAGTGATTCAGTTCACGCCCCGGGCATATCCAGAAGTTTTGACCAAATCGGGACTAAAACAGTTCCGAATCACACCGTTAAAAGCCTCAATGTCGAAGGACTCGCACATGCTTAATTCGAACGGTTAAGTTCGGCCAAATGGTTGATTTCAGACTGAGTTTTGTCACTATTCTGTTATGATGCGTCAGGCACGCAAATCACGTTATGGCTTCCGTAACGCCAATACGTAAAAGCATCCGGAGCGGGCACCGATCCTTGCGTGGGAGACGGCTGGATACAGCATAAAGGGGCGTGATTGCCAGTGGAGGCATCGTAGGGCGGATGGCTGGACGGTCAATTCTGTATCTCGGGGACAGCGATTTCGCTGCCGAATTCTGCAACAAACTCGAAGCCTACGCCTGCTGTGGGGATCTCGCCCGACACAGGGATCTGTCGATGCCTGATTCGGCGCCGAACCGGGCCGATCTCTTGATGTTCGAGGTGCCATCGAAGGCTGACAACCCCAAGCGCTCACTCAATGCACTAATCAGCTCGTTCGGCAACTTCCCGGTCATCGCCGTCACGACCCGGGATATGGAACACCGCGGCATCTCCTCAGTTCGTGCCGGCGCGCAAGGTTACATTTGCATCAATGACACAGGTCATCAGAAAATCGAAGCGATCATCGACTACGCAATTCAGCGCTTCAAACTGCTCACCAGGCTTTCCCAGACGGACAACACGGTGCTGTCGATACTCAAGAATATCAATGATGGCGCTATCGTCGTTAACCGACAGGGAAACGTACTCGATATCAATCCAGCCGCACGCTCGATTCTGGGACTTACTCCCCGGCAACAGCCTGGCCCGCGCTGGGCCAGAAATTTCTGCAACACCGCGGCTGACGGTGAACAGATTGAGCACGACGACCTGCCGCTCGTGAAAGCCTGCCGCGGCCAAACGTTTTCCAACCAAGTGGCTGCTTATCTCGTACCGGACCAGGGCGACGTCCTACTCAGCATCAATGGTCAGGGACTGCACGACAGCAAAAGGTCCCTGGTTGGGGGCATCATCACGTTCCGCGACATCACGGATGTGATGAGACGAACAGTCGAACTCGAGAAGCGTGCGCAGTTCGATGCCCTGACGGGACTGCCCAACCGGCGCCTGTTAACCGAGCAACTACAAAAGGCCATGGGGCGGAGCCAGCGAAACGATCGCCCGCTCGCTGTTCTGTTTATCGGCCTGGATCGGTTCAAGTCCATTAACGAAACGCTCGGTCACGACAGCGGCGATGAATTATTGCGGCAGGTTGCCGAACGATTGAAAAGGAACCTGCGTATCGGCGACTTCTCGGGTCGTTGGGGCGGTGATGAATTTATCGTCTGCCTCGAGGACTTTGGCGAAAATCGCAACGCAGCCGCGGCTGCACAGAAACTCATACTTAACCTTTCAGACAAGTACGACGTGAAGAGCAGTGAAGTGTATGCGACGCCCAGTATCGGCATCGCAATTTATCCGGGTGCGGGTGAAACTGCGGAACGACTCATCAAGGCCGCAGATATGGCGATGCATCAGGCGAAGAATCGGGGCGGAGGACGCTTCCAGTATTACTCGAGTTCGCTCAATACGCGCCTGGAGCAACGCGAAGAACTCGAGATCGGCCTGCGGCATGCGCTGGTGCGCAAAGAGTTCGTTCTGCACTACCAGCCACGGGTCGATGTCGGCACCGGCCGGCTGATTGGGCTCGAGGCTTTGTTGCGCTGGCAGCACCCGCGATTCGGCTTATTACCGCCAGCGCGATTCCTTACGATTCTCGAATCCAGCGGACTGATTCATTCGGCCGGCGAATGGATTATCAACACAGCCTGCCAGCAACTGGCATCCTGGCAACAGCGATTCGAGTTGCCGGACCTTTCGATTTCGATCAACCTTTCTCAGCAACAACTGAAACAGGGGCGCCTTGTCGACACGGTAAAGAAAGCAATCGAGGACAACGCACTCGACGCTGGCTGTATCGAGATGGAGATTGGCGGCGGCGAAATTGTGCGTCAGCGGTCAACTGAACTGGAAACGCTGCATAAACTGCGGCGGCTAGGCATTCGCCTGTCGCTGGATCACTTTGGCACGCGCGATGTGTCGTTCAGCTCGCTCGACACAGGCGTCATTGACAGTTTCGTGCTCGACCAGTCGCTGATCCAGGATGTCGAAATCAACGGCAGCCACCAGCGAATCGTTCGAGCTGCAATTGCGATGGCGCGCGGCCTCGATATCGAAGTTGCGGCAGAAGGCGTCGAGACCATTCCGCAACTGGAGTTCCTGCGAAACTGTAATTGCGATCTCGCACAGGGATTCCTGATCAGTCGGCCCATGCAGGCTGACAAGGTTAACCGGATCCTGCGCAGCGAAATCGCGGGAACGCGTCTATTGTCCCGGGAAATGGCCTGACACCGTTCTCAGACGTCCACCTCTTGTGCGACGCCACAATTCCAGCACGCAGCGAACTGCCCCTCGTTTTCCTCTCCGCATTGGCTGCATTTCCACGGCGCACTGGGGCTTTCCTCAGCGAGCTTGGCTGCATCGATTAGTTGCAAGGCCCGGTCATAATCGAGGTCGTTTTCGATCCAGAGCTCGGGCCAGACTTCCTGGAATGGCACCTCCCCCATGATCGACCCGAAATGTTCATTCTTGAGGAAGGCGGGAATACCCTCCGCCACCAGCAGGTTCTTGTAGTGATTGATTGTGACCAGCGAATCAGCCGAAGTCAGTTTCTTCAACGAAGTCCCTCGAGCCAAACCGCTGGATCCTCGTCGCGCTCGAGAACTTCGACGAGTGCAGATCCTACGATGGCGCCTGCCGCGTGCCTACCCACATTATTCACATCGTCGGCTGAGCGAATACCGAAGCCTGCGCACACGGGCAATGCAGAGACGCCACTCACCTAGTCCAGGTAGCTGGCTAGGTCGGTCGGCAGTCCGGCGGCGCCACCGGTAATGCCGGTGATCGTGACGGCATAAAGAAAGCCGCGGGATGCATCGGCCAGCATCTTCAGGCGATCATCAGGCGTTGCCGGTGTCACCAACTGGATGAGGCCGACCCCTTCTGCAGCCAGCGCAGCACGAATTTCAGCAGACTCCTCGAAAGGGAGATCGGGCACGATGAATGAACATACCCCGGTTTCACGGGCCCGTTTCGCTAGGTACTCGTAGCCGAAAGCGAGTAACGGATTCAGGTAGGACATCATGACCAGCGGCGCTTCGATCGTATCCCTGGCATGCTCCAACTGATCAAAGATCCACGTCAACGTAACGCCGTTCTCGATGGCCTCGAAGCTCGATCGCTGGATCGTCATGCCGTCTGCCATGGGGTCGGAGAACGGCACACCCAGCTCAACCACGTCCCCAACCGACGCGACAGCCTTCAGCGTTTCGATAAAAGTATCAGGATGCGGATAGCCCGCCGTGATGAATGGCACAAGCGCGGTTCGTCCATCATCATTCGTCGCGGCAATCGCCGCACTGATTCGTTCATGCGCTTGCATTGGCATTCGTCCTTGGCGGGAATTTGGTCAGTGTCGGCATATCCTTGTCACCACGCCCAGAGTTGCCAATCAGGATCCGCTTGCCGGGATTCTTCTGCGCCCACTCTTTCGCAAACGCATAGGCGTGCGCAGTTTCGAGTGCCGTAAGAATGCCTTCCAGCTCGCAAAGCTCTTCGAGCGCAGCGAGCGCTTCATCGTCCCCGGCGGCCACATAAGTCACACGGTCCACTGCCTGCAACAAAGCATGCTCGGGCCCGACGCCAGAGTAGTCCAGGCCTGCCGATATCGAGTGGGTTTCCTGCACGTTGCCGTCCTCGTCCTGCAGGATGATCGAATAACTGCCCTGCAGCACGCCAGGCGTACCGGTTGCCAGCGTAGCTGCATTCTGCCCCAGACCGTTTCCGGTGCCACCCGCCTCGACGCCGATCAATTCAATTTCGCGATCGCCAAGGAGCGGGTAAAAAAGTCCAATGGCATTTGAGCCGCCGCCAACACACGCAAAAGCGGCATCCGGCAACCCACCGGCAAGCTCAAGCATCTGCGCGCGCGCTTCCTGGCCGATGACAGACTGCAATTCCCGCACGAGATAAGGATACGGATGGGCGCCAACCGCGGAGCCGATAAGGTAATAGGTGTCGGCGGGATCCGTTACCCATTCGCGCAGTGCCTCATCGATCGCCGCACGCAGTGTCTTGTCACCCGACTCCACCGGTACGACCTCCGCACCCAGACGATGCATGCGGTCAACGTTCGGAGCCTGCCGCTCGACGTCGACGGCACCCATATACACACGACAAGGCAAGCCGACACGCGCGCAGGCCGCGGCCGATGCAACACCATGCTGTCCCGCACCGGTCTCTGCAATGATCTGTTTTGCCCCAATTCGCTTCGCCAAAAGCGCCTGACCGATCGCGTTATTAATCTTGTGCGCGCCAGTATGCGCCAGGTCCTCCCGCTTGAGCCATACCTCGGCACCCCAGCGCTCCGACAGGCGTGGCGCGTGCGTCAGCGCCGTCGGACGACCCACCCATCCGCGAAGTTCGGACCGGTAGGCGGCCTGAAAGTCATCGCTGTGCAGGTGTTCCGCAATACCCGCCTCGAGGCGCTCGAACGCAGGCACCAGCGTCTCGGGTACATATCGACCACCGAATGGACCGAATCGACCCCGCTCATCTGGCAGGCTTCCTGCAATAGATGCGTCGAGCAATGTGGTCGCCTCCTGCGCATCGAATTCCACTTTCATAAGTCTCGGTTTCCTTCGTTTTCTCGGGCGGCCTTCGCTGCCTCAATGAATGCACGAATCTTGTCCGGGTCCTTCACACCCGGCCTCGACTCCACGGCGCTGGATACATCGACACCGAATGGCCGCACCGTCCAAATCGCTTCTGCGACATTACCAATACTCAGTCCGCCTGCAAGTATCATCCGGCCACCGCCGGCATGGGTCGCGGCGATGTCCCAATCGACGGTCTGTCCGTGGCCGCTTTTTGTTCCCTCGTATACGAATATCTCGGGAAGGTTCCGCGGCACCGAACCTTCACGGAGAACGGGCCACTTTTCAATACCAGGATCGACATTGAGACAGGCGAAGTCATCGCTGTCGGTTTGCAGGGCATCGGGCCTGAATGATGACTGCACCTCATTCCATAACGCCGCTTCCGGATGCAGAGTCACGGCAACCTTTATGATGTGCGCGGGCACGAACTTGCCAATTCGAATCGCATCGGCGATCGGCAGATTGCGTGGCGACCGCTCATGAAACACGAATCCTATCGCATCGGCGCCAGCCGCGACTGCGGCGCGCACCGCCGCTTCGTCCGTCATTCCGCATATTTTCGCGAAGACCGTCATGGCACTCTTCCTGCCGCCAACATACCCGCGATCAACCCGCTGGGATCGTCTGCACGCATCAGGGCCGTGCCAACAAGCGCCATACGATACCCCCAGCCTACCACCGCCCCAGCGTCGTCGAACGCATGCAATCCACTTTCCGCGACAGCAATGGCGTTCTCCGGCAATGACGGTCCGAGATCTTCCAATCGGTCCGGGTCAACCCGCAGCGTGCGCAGATCTCGCGTATTCACACCGACGAGGAGCTGGGCCTTTTCCGCACGTTCGCGATAGGTGGATCGCTCAAGCAATTCCGAGGTCAGCGCCAGATCGGCTTGATCAAACGACTCGAGCAAAACAAAAAGTTCATGCTCGAAAGCACAGTCAAGCATCACCGTCAGGGATTGACGGTCGAGCATGGCGGCAATTAACAGGACACCGCTGGCGCCTGCCGCTTTCGCTTCAAGCACCTGGATTGGATCCACCAGGAAATCCTTGCGCATGACCGGCACATCGACAGCGTTTACGACCTCCTCCAGATGCAGCAGGTCGCCATCGAAGCGCTCCGGCTCAGTTAGCACCGAGATCGCCGCCGCGCCGCCGGCGACATACCGGTGTGCCCGATCCACCCGGTTCT
>JAQWSV010000066.1 GCA_029243005.1 Woeseiaceae bacterium | reverse complement strand
AGCATACCGATAAAGGTGCCCGCGACACATCCGGTCGCCACGAGCAGCAAGTTGGTCGGCACAAATACCGTCGACAAACCAGCGGCTATTCCCTCCCACATGCAGCTAGGACCCGGGCCAGTTGCCGGATGACAGGTAGAGCCCAAGCCCTTCCGTCATCAAAAGAAAGAAAACGACCGAAAACGAGAACGGCAGGAACAACAACACGAACCGCCGGCGCTCCCCCAGAACTAGGAAGCCCGCCACCAGGAACAAGGTCGTTGCCACGATGAAGCCGGCTGGCACCATCAGGAAGCCGTAGGCGAGCATCGCGAAACAGAGCTTAATCGCTGGTTGCCAGTTGAGTGCACCCAGTAAAGGCCCACTTTCTGCTGCCTGCGCTGCCGTCAGCTGAATGGCCCTTATCGCAGTGAACAGCAACCCGGCAATCGCTAGCGCGAGCGGCATCGTCCGCGGCTTGAACGGTTCGTCCTCCTGGCCTGGAAACAGAGGGATCGTTAGTGCCTCCAGTCCATAGGCACCGAACAGTAGGAATAGGATAAGGGTCGCGATGAAGTGACTGCGATCGCTCACGGCGACGCTTCTCGAAGGAAACCGAGCTCGACCAGCAGTTCGTGGATATCGCGTTCCTGTTGATCGAGGAATGCCGAGAAAGCGTGTCGATCGAGGTACTGGTCTTGCCAGCCGTTACGCGAGCGTAGTTCTTCCCATGCCGATGTTGCGAGCATGTCGCCGAGCAATGTCGAGTAGCGATCTGCCAGCTGGGGCGAGATCCCCGGTGCCGCGAAAAACCCCCGCCAGTTCACGAACTCGAAATCGATTCCCTGCTCTACATATGTCTGCACGGTTGGCGCCGACTGAATGCGTCCGGGCGCACTGACAGCGATGATGCGCAGACCCCCGGCCCGATAATATTCCATCGCCTCGCTCAGGCTGGTCGACAGCACGTCACCCTCACCGGTCAGAAAGCCCGCGAGCGCTTTGCCGCCCGCATCGTAGGGGACGTAGGCCAGTTTTCGCGGATCCTCCCCAGCTGCTCGCAGCGCGAGTGCGGGTACGAGGTGATCTAGGTCGCCGCGGACGGAGCCGCCAGCCACTTTCACGCTGCGCGGATTCTCACGGAATCGCGCCAGCACGTCGCCGAAACTGCGGATGTCGGAGCCTGCGCGCACTGCAAGTACCTGGTAATCGCCGATCACGCGCGCGATGGGCGTCAGGTCGCGAAACGAAAACGGGAACAGCTTCGTGATCGAACGAACGACGATCGGCGTCGAATTAACCATCAGGGTGTCGGTTCGATGCTCGGCCGTTTCGATAAGCATCCCGATCGCCTTGCCGCCCCCGGCGCCCGAGATATTTTGGAACGACACCGTTTCAATCAACGCTTCTTCACGGAGCACCATGCCAGCGCCGCGTGCGGTCGAGTCCCAGCCGCCGCCGGCACCGCCGGGCACAATGAAGTGGACGTCTTGCGAATGCGCGAACGAGCATACCAGGGTCGCTAGCGTCAGAAATCCGGACTGCCCTTTCCTATGCAAAGAGCGCCCTGACATCGTTGGCATTCGCGGGCGACCGACCAGCATTGACGCCGGCCTGCGTTGCGAGCCGCACGAGATCGTCGTTGCCGCCAGCGGCACGGCCACCTGGCAGCGCCATATTGTTCTCGAAACCGACACGCGCATGACCACCGCTCCCTGCCGCGGCTACGACAGCGTCGTGCTCGGTCGGCCCGAAACAGCACACTGCCCAAATCGAATCGTCCCCGGCCGCCTCTATAAAGCTGCTGAGCTCTGTTACGTCGCCAGTCAGGTTTTCCGCATATCGGCCCAGCACGAATAACACGAACGGTTTCGGGCCAGGGATGACGCCTTTGCGGCGCAGCGTCTCGAATCGTTTGACGTCCACACCTGAATATAGAATGTGCTGCGGCATGACCTCATTATCGACCATCCAATGATAAAACGCCGCCGCTTCGGACTCTGCGGTCTCATCCGGACACAACTCACGTAGCGCAACCGATACCGCTTCGGGTCTAAGTTCCCTCACCAGCTGCATCTGTTCGGGCGCAGAATAACGCCCGCAGGCTTCCGTGGTGACCTGGATGACGAGGTCCCGATTCACCCGCCCGCGAATCGCCCCGATGGCGTTGCGATATCGGTCGACGTCCAGCGAATGAGCGCCAGCGTCGTCGCGCACGTGCACATGGATGATCGATGCCCCAGCATCGAGGATATCACCGGCGCAATCCGCCAGTTCGGCCGCAGTTATCGGCAGCCGCGCATGGTCGTCCCGGCTGCGGCGGGCGCCGTTCGGCGCACACATAATGATGAACGGCTTACTCATGTCGAAAAGACGTTGGTAAACATCACGTCGAGCTTATCTGCAAGTTCCTCGAAGTGCTGGTCCTCAGCGATAAACGGTGGTGCCAGCAGCATGTGCGCACCGGCACCCCCATCCACGGAACCCCCGCCGGGATAGCAAATTAGTCTGTTTTCCATAGCCGCTGCCTTTAGTTTGCTGGGAATGCTGTCGCAAACCCGGAAGGCGGTTTTCAAATCACGATCAGCGACGAACTCGATGCCGACGAACAAGCCCCTGCCGCGAATATCACCGACATTGTCGTGGTCGCCGAACCGGTCCGTCAACAGGGTGCGCAATCGTTTGCCCTTGTCACTCACCTCCGCTGCAAGGCCACCATCGAGAATATTCTGTATGGCGACACCTGCAGCGCAGGCAATGGGATGACCGACATAGGTGTGACCATGTGCGAACGTCTCGTCGCCATCGCGAATGGCCGTCATGACATGTTCACGCGTCAGGATTGCGCCGAGTGGTTGATAACCACCGCCCAGCCCTTTCGCTAACGACACCATGTCCGGCAGGACATTGTCCTCTTCATGCGCATAAAACGTACCGCAACGTCCGCTGCCGCACATGACTTCATCGGCGATCATCAGGACATCGTGTTTATCACAGATCCGGCGGATCTCCTTGAGGTAGCCCGGCACCGCCGGAACAACACCGAGGCTCGCGCCGACGACCGGTTCGGCGATGAACGCGGCAACGTTTTCCGAGCCTGCAGCGACGATTGCGTGGTCGAGTTCTGCGGCGACGCGCATGCCATAGTCCACTTCCGATTCGTCGCTGCATTGAT
>JAQWSV010000055.1 GCA_029243005.1 Woeseiaceae bacterium | reverse complement strand
TGCGATAGCGGTTGGTACGATCCCCGGCGGCTACGGATTTCCGCCATTACTCTCGATCCTGATCGGCATGTGCTTGCTTTACTTCGTCCTGCGGATCTTCGGCAAGCGCGCCGATGACGCCATCTGAGGTACCTGTTCGTGGAAGGTACGGTTTGTAAATTGGTCGTATACAGCCTGATAGCGCCTCGCGTATATTTGCCGCGTCAGAAGTCCGAGGAGCAGGGTCGGCATCAGACCTGTCTATGAGTTCCAAGCCCTTAATTGGCGTCCCGGCCGATCGCCGGATAGTAGCGCCGCACCCGTTCCATATGGCCGGCGAGAAGTATGTCACTGCCGTCCGGGACGGTGCGGACGGCGTGCCGTTTATTATTCCTGCACTCGGCGACAGCATAGAGGCAGACGAGATTCTATCGCGAATCGATGGCCTGATGCTGACGGGTAGTCCATCCAACGTCGAGCCTCACCATTACGACGGTGAGCCAAGTCGGCCCGGTACAATGCATGACCCGCACCGTGATGAAACGACGCTGCGACTGATCTATCGTGCTCTGGAAACCGGCATGCCGTTGTTCGCAATTTGTCGGGGTTACCAGGAACTGAATGTTGTCCTGGGTGGAACGCTGCACCAGCACGTAGAGGAACAGTCCGGCTATCACGACCACAGGGAAAACACGGACGATCCCCTGGAAGTTCAGTATGGGCCGTCCCACGAGCTGCACCTGATCGAAGGTGGCCTGCTGCACAAGCTGGCGGGCACGGACACGGTGACCGTCAACTCTCTGCATTCCCAGGGCGTCAAGCAACTTGGCGATGGCGTCACAGTGGAGGCCGTCGCCGATGACGGTCTGGTCGAAGGCTTCGTCGTCGATGCCGCAAAGGGCTTTACGCTTGCAGTGCAATGGCATCCCGAGTGGCAAGTGACCGAGAACGAATTCTCGATGGCGATTTTCCAAACGTTTGGCGATGCCTGCAGGGACTATGCGCGTCGTAAATCGGGTGCTTCGTGAGTCAGAAAAACCTCATTCAATCGTGGTTGATGGAACAAGAAATTGACGACGTCGAAGCGTTTGTCCCCGATATGGCCGGCGCGGCGCGCGGCAAGGTTTTGCCTGCCGCCAAGGTGGGGAGCGGGGAGCTTAAGTTGCCGGAAGGGATCTTTGCGCAAACGGTGTCCGGGGATTATGCGGACAACGATGACAACGTCGAAGATCGTGACATGCTGCTGCAACCGGACGCCGACACGCTGCGGCCCGTGCCGTGGATAGCGGACCCCACCGCATCGATATTCGCCGATTGCGTCAATCGCCATGGCGAACCGGTACCAACGTCACCGCGCCATGTGCTCCGTATGGTGCTCGAACTTTACAAGGCGAAGGGCTGGAATCCGGTCGTCGCTCCGGAGGTCGAGTTCTACCTTATCAATCCGCATTCGGATGCCAATGAGGAAGTGGAGCCCCCGGAAGGGCGTCTCGGCTGGACGGAAACACAAAAACAACCCTTCAGCATCGATACGATGAATGATTACGAACCGTTCATTAATGACGTGTATGCATACTGTGAAGTACAGGGTATCCGGATTGATGCACTGTCCCAGGAAATGGGCCCTGCACAATTCGAACTCAATTTCCTGCACGGTGACGCCATCGATCTGGCGGACCAGGTTTTTCTTTTCAAGCGCACGCTCCGCGAGACCGCGATTGCCCACCATATGCACGCGACTTTCCTGGCGCGTCCGATGTCGGAGGAAGCGGGCAGTGCATTGCATATTCATCAGAGCATTGTCGATGGCAAGGGGGACAACATCTTTTCGAACGCCGACGGCAGTTCAAGTGACCTGTTCATGTCCTACATTGGTGGTCTGCAGCGCTATATGCCGGAAGCACTGCTCATCTTTGCGCCCTACGCGAATTCGTATCGCCGTTTCTTGAGTTACTGGGCGTCGCCAGTGAACCTCGGCTGGGCTGTCGATAATCGTACGGTTGGACTTCGGGTGCCGGACTCCGGGCCGGAAGCGCGACGAGTGGAAAATCGGCTGGCTGGTTCGGACGTCAATCCTTACCTAGCGCTGGCCGGCACGCTGGCCTGCGGCTACCTTGGTATGGTCGAAGGACTCAAGCCGGACGACCCGATCGAAGGAAGCGCCTACGATCTCCCATTCAGCCTGCATCGTTTCCTTTATGAGGCAATCGATGCCTTTGAATCAAGCAAGGCGATGCGTAGTACGCTGGGCGATAAATTTGTGAACCTCTATTCGGAGGTCAAGAAGAAGGAATGTCACGCCTTTCAGGAAATCGTCACGCCCTGGGAGCGCGAGGTACTGATGTTCAACGTTTAGCGTCTCGCCCTGTATATCAGGATGTGGGGCAGGGGTGACGAAGCGTATGGTCTCGGATAGCATCCACAGGAAATGACTGGCAGCCCGTGGGCTGCATGGGAAAAATCAATGGCAATTGTAGGAAAGCGCTCGCGGTCAGAGTGGCAGGAACTGGATAGCCAGCATTACCTGCATCCTTTTACCGATCATAAAGAGCTTGGCGAGAAGAAAAGCCGCATCATTACCCGAGCGGATGGCGTCTATATTTACGATGCCGATGACAATGAGATTCTCGACGGGATGTCGGGCCTTTGGTGTGTCAATGCCGGCTACGGTCGCAATGAACTGGTAGAGGCGGCGCGCAAGCAACTGGAAGAACTGCCTTACTACAATAGTTTCTTCCAATGTGCCCATCCACCGTCCATTGAATTGTCCAGAATGCTGGTCGAAGTCACCCAGCCACAATTCAACCGAGTTTTCTACACGGGCTCGGGATCCGAATCCATCGATACGATGATCCGCATCGCCCGTCGCTACTGGGAACTGCGGGGTCAGCCGGACCGGCAGATCATTGTCGCCCGCGAAAACGCCTATCATGGATCGACGATCGCGGGCACCAGTCTCGGCGGCATGAAAGCGCAGCGAAAACAGGGCGGTATGCTGGTACCGGGCATCGAGCACATCGAACAACCGTACTGGTTTGGTTCCGATCGAAGCCTGTCACCGGAGGAATTCGGTTTGCAGGCGGCGCGTGCTCTCCTGCAGAAAATAGAAGAGGTGGGTGCTGACAAGGTCGCTGCCTTTGTTGGAGAACCGATCCAGGGAGCCGGCGGCGTCATCATCCCGCCGGAGGCGTACTGGTCGGAGATACAACGCATCTGCAGGGAACACGACATCCTGCTCGTGACCGATGAAGTCATCTGCGGTTTTGGGCGTCTCGGTGAATGGTTCGGGGCTGACTACTATGGCGTGACGCCAGACCTGATGACATTCGCCAAAGGTGTGACTTCAGGCTACCTGCCACTGGGCGGCGTGATGGTCAGCGATCGTGTCAGCGACGTATTGATCGACAAAGGGGGCGAGTTCTATCACGGATTTACCTACTCCGGTCACCCGGCATCCTGTGCCGTAGCGATTGAAAACATTCGGATTCTGCAGCGCGAGAACCTGGTTGAGTACACGAAAAACGAGATCGGGCCGTACCTGCAGAAGAATTGGGCGACGCTCCTGGAGCATCCGCTGGTGGGCGAAACGCGTATGGTCGGCCTGATGGGCGCCTTTGAAATCGTGAAGGACAAGGGTTCGCTCGAACGATTCGACGAGGATGACAGCGTCGGCACGATCTGCCGCGATTTACTGGTGAACAACGGTCTCGTCATGCGTGCGGTCGGTGATACGATCGTGACCGCGCCACCGTTGAACCTGAGCCGCGAGCAGGCGGACGAGATGATTGAGAAGACCTGGAAATGCCTTGACCTGACGGCCGCTGCCGTTTCATAAGAGACAGACGGATGACAGTTAAAAAGCATGGTGATTTCGCAATAACGCGCGATAGCCTTTACGGTACAACCAATGAGCCGACCTATGCCGGCGTCACTTCATTTATGCGGCGCAAATACACGCGTGATCTGGAAGGCGTCGACCTGGTTGTCACAGGTGTTCCGCTTGACACGGCAACGACCAATCGTCCCGGTACGCGCTTCGGTCCCCGTTCGATTCGAGCCGGTTCGTCGATGATTTCCTGGATGCGTCCCTATGGCACGGATGTCGATCCGTTCGACAAGCTGGCCGTCGTCGATTACGGCGATTGTTTCTTCGACTTCGGATACCCGGAGGCGGTGCCGGAGGCGATCGAGGAGCATGCGACCCATATCATCAGCCAGGGCCCTGGTCTGCTGACGCTCGGCGGCGATCATTTCATTGCCTGGCCGCTTCTGAAAGCCCACGCGAAGAAGCACGGCAAGCCGCTCTCACTGCTGCACTTCGATGCTCACAGCGATACCTGGGAAGACGAGGAGGGACGCATCGATCACGGCACCATGTTTTGGCATGCCGCCAAAGAAGGCCTCGTCGATCCGGCGCAATCGGTGCAGATCGGGCTGCGAACGACGAATGACGATACCTTAGGATTCAACATTTTCGATGGACCATTCGTACATCGCGAAGGTGTCGAAACTGTCGTCGCCGAAACGCGCAAGATTCTCGGCGACAATCCTGTCTACCTGAGTTTTGATATTGATTGCCTCGATCCAAGCTACGCCCCCGGTACCGGAACGCCCGTCTGCGGCGGCCTGACCACCAACCAGGCGATTCAGATTCTGCGTGGCCTGATCGGCATCAACCTGATCGGGATGGATCTCGTCGAAGTTGCACCAGCCTATGATGTGGGTGACATCACATCGCTGGCTGGCGCGACCCTGGCGATGGAGTTCATCAACATGTACGCGAATCGTCCGGAATAGCTCGGCACGCGATCAGTTTTGTTCGGCGTTTTCGATCGCGCGGCGAATTTCGGCGTCCAGATGCGCTGCCTGTGTCACCGGCGGATAGCGCGGTGGATTATTCTCTGATGTGAATTGATCGAGCGGCGCAATGTCGAGTCCGTCATCGACGGCCATGAACATGACGATACTGAAGCGCTGTTCGCCGGTCTGTCGTACCCGGTGGCCCGTCGCCGAAAACTCGCCATTGGTCCACCGTTCCAGCATGTCATCGAGCATGACGATGATCCTGCCGGTGCCGTTATCCGCATCGATCCAGCGACCGTCGGTTGCACGAAGCTCGAGCCCCAATGAATCCTGGTAGAGCAGTGTGATGCACTCAAAATCAGTGTGCGCCGAAATACCGACGTCCTCCTTGCGGCTTGCGGTCATGTCTTCCGGATAGTGCAGCAGGCGAAACGAATTGAGTTCGCGTGTCCCGCAACGGTCGACGAGGAAGTCAGTGTCCAGTTCAGCGGCTTGCGCAATCAGCCGAAGTGTTGCATCTGCCAGCTCAAGGTAGCGGTCCCAGCATTGACAAACGGTTGCACGGAAGTCCGGCATATCTGGCCAGCATTCATCATCGCTGGCCAGAACTTCATGAATACCGAGGTCATATGCTTCAAGGTTGGACACGGTGCCCGGCTGGTAAGACGGTTCCGAATAACGTGGCTGCCAACCGTTTCGCGACCGATCCTGACGAACCGCACGTTTGATGGCGTGGTCGTCGTTAAGCGCGAAGAAGGACCGCATTTGTTTGATCGTTGCTGTGATGCTGGTTTGCATTTGTTCATCGAGATCAATGACAAGGAAACCGGGGTCAAGACAGGCTGCCCTTACGCGTTCTACCAGGTCATTGCATGTGGCATCGAGAATTTTATCTGCGGGGATGACCGCCATCGTGCCCGTCATCCTGCCGGTAACGGGTTCGCTTTGAATGAGATCTGATGTGCTTGGCATAACGCAACGCCTGTACCTTGACGCCCAATCGGACAGGTCGAGACGATAACACGATGATTATTCCCTGATGACATCCGGCGCACGAAATCGGGAGGACTGGCATACGTTGTCGTAGCTTTCTCTTGCGGAGTCACGACGCGCGCGACAATTGATCTCCCAAGTCTGCTGATTACTGAGATCACTTTGCCGCTGCTCTATGTTCCATTGACAGTCCTGCTCCGCGCGCATCGCAAGGTCCTCGCACAGTGCCAGCAGTTCATTGCGGGATAAATGCTGCGTGCTTTCGAGCGTATGCACACGACCTGCACACGCGCCCAGGATTACGGTTAGGACGATCAGAGCGGAGATTCGTCGCATCGGGTGTCTCATCAGAAGCTGGGTGGCGTACATGCTGACACGATTAGGCAGTCTTCGTTCCCAGGATTGCGAAACCGATGCGGCAGTTTGCTGTTGAATCGGTACGCATCACCGGCGGACAAGGTTTGAACCTGTTCGCCAACCGTCACTTCAAGTCGACCGCTCAGTATGATTCCGCCTTCCTCGGCATCGTGACTAAGCATCGACTGACCAGTGTCGGCACCGGGACGATATCGCTCATACAATATTTGTAGCTGGCTGTTGCTGAGATCGCTACCGACCTGCAAGTAAGAAATCGGTCCACTCGATATTTTGCTCAGTTCATCCTGGCTGTAGAAAAACTTCTCGTCACTGCCAGTACTAGATGCGAAGAAGTCGGCAAAAGATACGTCGAGGCAGTCGAGAATCTTTTTGAGGAGCCCCAACGACGGGTCGGTACGGCCGTGCTCGATTAAGGAAATTGTCGCATTCGATACGCCCGCGAGTCCGGCCAGCCGGCGCTGCGATAGCCCGTTGGTGGTGCGCAGAGCCTTCAATCTAAGTCCAATGCTCTCCATCTTCGATGTCCGTGTTAAAACGTTAAATAAAATTAACACAAAGCATCAGTTAGTCAATAAAAACAGCGGTTTAATTTCAATTGTTTAAATATTGTTAACTCTGTTGGCTTGCAGTACCCTGCTCCGCACTCTCTATGAATCACTACATTTCAGCCATTGGCGGAGATCATCCATGACAGACAACACCGCGCGACAACTCCACACCGATCTGCCTGATCTTGAGTCCTACTGGATGCCGTTCACCGGCAACCGTTACTTCAAGCAAAATCCGCGCATGATCGCCCGTGCCAAAGGCATGTATTGCTATACCCACGACGGACGCAAGCTGCTCGATTCAGTATCCGGTCTCTGGTGCTGCAATGCCGGACATTGCCATCCGAAGATTGTTGAGGCGATCAAAGCTCAGGCCGAGACGCTTGACTATGCGATGGCATTTCAACTTGGGCATCCGACCGTTTTCGAGCTGGCCAACAGACTGACGGACATCTCGCCAGATGGTATCGATTATGCGTTTTTCGTGAACTCGGGCTCTGAAGCTGTCGACACGGCATTGAAAATGGCGCTCGCGTACCACCGGATTCGTGGCGATGCCGCGCGTACTCGGTTGATCGGGCGCGAGAAGGGCTATCACGGCGTTGGCTTTGGCGGCATCTCGGTCGGCGGTATGTCGCCGAACCGAAAGATGTTCACCACGATGTTGCCGGGCGTTGATCACCTGCCGCATACACATAATCTCGAACACAATGCATTTTCACGCGGCCAGCCGGAATGGGGTGCGCATCTTGCGGACGAACTGGAAAACGTCGTCGCGCTGCACGACCCGTCGACGATTGCTGCAGTGATCATCGAGCCGATTGCCGGCTCGGCCGGTGTTCTGCTACCACCAAAGGGCTACCTGGAGCGCATTCGCGAGATTTGTGACAAGCACGGCATCCTGTTGATCTTCGACGAGGTGATTTGCGGATTCGGACGAACGGGTGATTCATTCGGTGCGACGCGATTTGATGTCACGCCGGACATGATGACCACGGCCAAGGGTCTGACGAGTGGTACGGTCCCGATGGGCGCCGTTCTCGCCAGCGGCGACATTTACGATACTTTCATGACGGGCCCGGAAGGAGCGATAGAATTCTTTCACGGCTACACGTATTCGGGTCACCCGCTGGCCGCGGCAGCCGGTTGCGCAACGCTCGACGTGTACCAGGGCGAAGGCCTGTTCGAAAAGGCGCGTGCGATGGAAGATACTTTTGCCGACGCACTGCACAGCCTGAGGGACGAGCCGAATGTTATCGATGTGCGTGGAATCGGTCTGATCGGTGCCGTAGAGCTCGAAGGGATCGAGGGCCAGCCGACCGCGCGTGCGATGAATATCTTCCGCGAGTGCTTCGATAACGGCGTCATTATTCGCACGACAGGGGATACGCTTGCATTCTCGCCACCGCTGATGATCAGCCAGGACGAGATCGGGACTGTAGTGGATGCTGTACGTAGCGCACTGCGTAACAACTAGGCTAAAGGAAAACTTACGTTGCTTAAAAAAGCTGGGGAAGAAGGCGCAATCAGGACTGTATCCAACTGGATCAATGGTGAGGTCTGCGAGTCGGAATCAGATCGGTATGGCGATGTGCACGATTCCGCGACAGGCGAGCTATGTGCGCGCGTGGTGATGTCGACGGAGGCCGATGTCGAAACTGCAATTTCCGCCGCTGAAGCCGCATTGTCGGCGTGGTCGCGTACACCCGTACTACGTCGTGCGCGGGTGATGTTCAAACTCAAGGAACTCATCGAGCGCGATCGTGCCGAGATTGCTGAACTGATTACGCAGGAGCACGGCAAAGTACTGAATGACGCCGATGGCTCGATTCAGCGCGGGCTGGAGGTGGTCGAATTTGCCTGTGGAATTCCGCACCTGATCAAGGGCGAGTTCAATGACCAGGTTGGTACGGGCGTTGACAGTTATTCGATGCGTCAGCCAGTTGGTGTTTGTGCAGGAATTACGCCATTCAACTTCCCGGCCATGGTGCCAATGTGGATGTTTCCGCTGGCGATCGCCTGCGGTAATACTTTCGTTCTGAAACCATCCGAAAAAGACCCGAGCTGTTCACTCAAATGGGCCGAGCTGCTGGCCGAGGCAGGATTGCCGCCGGGCGTTTTCAATGTCGTCCAGGGCGATCATGTTGCTGTCAATACGATCCTCAATGACGACCGCGTTGCTGCGGTCAGTTTCGTGGGCTCGACGCCGGTCGCGGAGCATGTCTACAAAACAGTATCTGCAAACGGTAAGCGCGTGCAGGCATTGGGCGGTGCCAAGAACCACCTCGTTGTAATGCCCGACGCAGACATGGATCAGGCAGCGGATGCATTGGTCGGTGCCGGTTATGGCTCGGCGGGTGAGCGTTGTATGGCGATTTCCGCGGTTATCGCGGTTGGTGA
>JAQWSV010000049.1 GCA_029243005.1 Woeseiaceae bacterium | reverse complement strand
AGGCGTTCTGGCACATCATCAAGCGTTATGCGCAAAAAGCCGGGATCGACAAGAAGTTGTCGCCGCACAGCCTGCGCCATGCGTTTGCGACGCATCTTCTCAACCGGGGTGCCGACCTACGTGTTGTGCAGCTGTTGCTGGGCCACAGCGACCTGTCCACGACGCAGATCTACACGCATGTCGCAAGAGAGAGACTGAAGGACCTCCACGGCGAGCATCATCCGCGCGGCTGATTGTGGCGCCTGTGTTCAGAGGGCGTAACATTTGACGATTTTTCGCAGTCTCCTTTGATACAATCGGGGTCGTTACCGGGAATCGCTCGGACGGTGGCGATTCGTATAATCTGGTTGACGCCTATCGGCGGGCGACGCGAAGTAAGGAATCCGTGATGAAATCAGTTCTCTTGCGAAACAGCATCTTGGCGCTTGCTGTATCTGCGCTGTGGTCGACAGCCGTTGTCGCTGACGATACGGCGGAATATCAGCATGTCCGCGAGACGGTCGCGAGTATGTTCTCCGGTATCGACGAGGACGATATCTTTCCCAGCGATGTTGATGGCTGGTACACGATTCGCAAGGGCGCCATCATCGCCTATATTTCCGGCGACGGCCGCTACCTCCTTCAAGGCGACTTGATCGATCTTGCGGACCAGGTCAATCTGTCCGAAAAAGACCGCAATGATGCGCGCGTCAAGATGATGAGCTCCGTATCTGAGGATTCAGTAATCACGTTTACCCCGGATACTGTGCGTCACACTGTATCGATCTTCACGGATATCGATTGCACCTTCTGCCGTCGCCTGCATAACCAGATCGATGAATACATGGATGAAGGTATCGAGATTCGCTACTTCCTCTATCCGCGCAACGGGCCAGCTTCACCGTCCTGGGCAAAGGCCGAACAGGTTTGGTGTTCCAGTAATCGCAACCAGGCACTGACGCTCGCCAAACAGGATGAGAGCTTCGATTATCGCGATTGCGATTCATCTATCGTGAGTGCGCACTATTCGATGGGTCAGGATGTTGGCCTTCGAGGTACGCCGGCGATCGTGCTCGAGGATGGCACGTTGTTCAGTGGTTACCTGCCGCCGAAGCAGCTGACCGAAGCGATCGCGTCGACGCTGGACGACTAGGCAATCCGGTACTGCTGGTGCAGCGGATCAGTCCTAGCTGCGTTTAAAAACCACTTCGTGAATATGGACGCCGTTATTCTTGCCGGTGTCCGCGAAGTATTTCTTTAATGCAAAGACGCCGCTTTTGAACGCGATATCGTCCCAAGGAATCTCACCCTCGGCGAATAGGGCGGCATCCAGCGATTCATCGCCTGCCGCAAAGTCACTCTTTAACTCTGCTGTGAAGAACAGGTGTAATTGGCCAGCTTGTGGAACGTCGACCGATGCGAACAGGTGACCAATCTCGACCTTGGCACAAGCTTCCTCACGTGTTTCGCGCGCTGCGCCCTCCGCGATAGTCTCGCCCAATTCCATGAAGCCTGCTGGCACCGTCCAGCAGCCGTAGCGCGGTTCGATGGCGCGCTTACACAGCAGGACTTTGCCATCTTTGGCAGGCACACAGCCAACGACGATCTTGGGATTCTGGTAGTGAATTACGCCGCAGGCCTCGCATATCCAGCGCTCGTACGTATCGCCATCCGGCGTTTTCCGTGCGACGTGTTCGCCACAGCTTGAGCAGTACTTCATGCGTCTTCGGGTCAGGTCCGCGTTATTGGTGCCGGGAGCGAGAATCGAACTCGCACTCTGTTGCCAGAACCGGATTTTGAATCCGGCGCGTCTACCAGTTCCGCCACCCCGGCCAGGGTCAGGATCTTGCCGCTAAGCGGCTGAAGGGCGCTAAGTATATTCGTGAGAATCGTACCCCGCCACAACATAATTGAATTTCCTTGCGACTTCTTTTGCTCACGCCCCATCCCTAATACCTTGCAATCATGCGGGACAAGCGCAAGCGAACCTAGGAGATCGAGATGCCGGACAACCGCAGCAGCTCTGTGACAACCTCGATAGCACTGCACGCCGCAACAGCGCCACGGCCGCCTGCTGTCACCAAAAGGATCGAAGTCCTCGTCGACGATCCAATCTGAAAATGCGCATTCCGGGCTGTCCCTTAGTCCCAGAATCTCCCTGGTCGCGTATCGGTTACCATGCGCAGCCATGTTTTTATCCGACTTTGATTTCGAGCTGCCGGACGAGCTGATCGCG
>JAQWSV010000057.1 GCA_029243005.1 Woeseiaceae bacterium | reverse complement strand
CGCCGTATACCCGGTGGCAACCATTTCCGTATAGGCCTGCCGAGCGATGATTTCGATTGCTTCAGCGTCGATGCTCCCGGCAAGCGCATACATCCTCGCCCGCCAAGTCCAGAAATTGTCCTTGTCGCCCGGTGCCCGTTGTTCGGTATGTCCCGCCAGCGCGCGTTGAAAGGCATGACTGTGTGCATTCGCGAGCCCGGGAATAGCGATACCAACCTCAACATCGCCAGCGTCCGGTGCAGCGTCAGTTGATACGCTGTCGATCAAACGGCCGTTGACGCCGATCCGGACATTCTCGGCCCAGCCGTCGGATGTCAGTGCAAGTCTTGCGAAAATCGTTGTCATTACAGGTCTTCGGCGAGGTTGTATATACAGGCTAGTGCATGCTACCGTCGCATGCAAATCCTGGCTCGAGAAGTGCATGCCCGCGTTCGATTTACTCCTTGCCGACGTTGACGTCGCGACGATGGTCGACGGCCGCTACAGCGTTATTGCCGATGCCGGCGTTGGCATTATCGACGGACAGATTGCCTGGGTCGGTGCGATGTCCGACCTGCCAGCGAACGACGTCGCCTCGCGGATATCGCTACCCGGCCAGTGGCTCACACCCGCGCTGATCGATTGCCACACCCATCTCGTTTTCGCCGGCAATCGTTCCGCGGAATTCGAGCAACGCCTTGGTGGTGCGTCCTATGAAGACATCGCGCGTGCCGGTGGCGGCATCATGTCAACCGTCAATGCGACACGCGAGGCGCGCCGCGACACACTGATCGAACAGACCCGGCGACGACTCGTCATTCTCAGGTCAGAAGGCTGCGGGACGGTTGAAATCAAATCGGGCTATGGCCTCAACGTGGACGTCGAATGCCGGATGCTCGACGTTGCTCGTACATTGGGTGTCGAATCTGGTCTATCCGTCATCAATACGTTTCTCGGTGCACACGCAGTGCCGACAGAATTTCGCAACAGATCGGACGATTACGTCGACCTAGTTTGCAACGAAATGATGCCCGCTATCGCGGCGCAAAATCTTGCAGATGCCGTCGATGCCTATTGTGAGCCGATCGCCTTCTCACCCGACCAAGTGAGGCGCGTTTTCGACTGCGCAGCGACGCTGAACCTGCCCGTCAAACTGCACGCCGACCAGCTGAGCGATTCCGGCGGTGCAGCACTCGCTGCCGAATTCAATGCGTTGTCAGCGGATCATGTCGAGTACACGAATCAGCCCGGTGTCGAGGCGCTTGCCGCCGCCGGCACCGTTGCCGTTTTGTTGCCAGGCGCATTCCTGACGCTTGGCGAAACACAGTTGCCGCCCCTCGGGGCGTTACGCGCGAACGGCGTTCCTGTCGCCGTAGCCACCGACTGCAACCCGGGCACCTCACCGGTCTGTTCGATACGGACAGCAATGGCCCTGGCCAGCAGCGTGTTCCGCCTGACACCCGAGGAGTGTCTCGCCGGTGTCACTTGTAATGCAGCACGAGCGCTTGGCCTTGCTGACCGCGGCACGATCGAGGTCGGCAAGCGCGCAGATCTGGCAATCTGGGAGATCGGTCACCCGCAGGAACTTTCCTACTGGCTCGGCAGCAATGAGTTGACGGCGCTTTACGTTGCCGGTCAGCGCCTGTAGAACAGACTACTGGCTTCTCCGCGAATATCCACATGATTAACCGCTCTGCAGCGAATGCTGCGGTGACATCGTGAATCAGTCTCAGGCAACGTCACGACGCTTTGTGGTCGTGCTCGGCGTCCTGACGGGCCTCGTCGCCTTCACGATAGATATTAGTCTACCCGCGATCCCGCCGATGGTCCGAGACATGGCGACCACGATGCCTGTTGGCCAGCAAGTCGTCGGACTGTTTATGGCGGGCATGGCCGCAGGACAGATTCCGTTCGGGCTGGTGTCGGATCGCATCGGCCGGCTGCCGGTGCTCTATGCGGGCATTGGTTTGTTTACCTTGGCCGGGTTCGTGACGGCTTTCAGTAACGACACCGAGGTAATGCTGATCGCACGGTTTATCCAGGGAATCGGATCATCCGCCGGCATGGTGCTGGCAAGGGCAATCGTCCGCGATGTATCGAGTGGCCCGGAATCGGCGCGCCTGATGTCAATCATGGTCATGGTGTTTACCGCCGCCCCGATGGTTGCACCACTGATCGGCTCGATTTTGGTACCACTATGGGGCTGGCGAGCACCGTTTTTCGCCACGGCCATTTCCGGCCTGCTCATTCTCTACGGCATCAAAACATCTTTGCGCGAGACACGAGCGCCCCGGCAACAGCCACATTTCCTGCGTCAGCTCTGGGAGAGTGCTCGGGAATTCCTTTCTCACCGGCGCAGCGTTTTCGGCGTCACAATCAACATGGTAACTATTGTCGGCGTCATGGCCCTGATCAGCGGGTCGAGTAGCCTGATCATTGAGATCTACGGCTTCCAGGTGAAGAACTTCGGATTCCTGTTCGCGGTGACCGGTGCCGCGATCCTGATCGGCTCCGCGATCAATCGCCGCTTGTTGCAGCGCTTCGGCGCGATCCACATGATTAGCATCGGGGCGATGATCGCTGCTGTCGCGGGACTACAACTGCTCTGGATGGCTTGGCTGGGTGATGCACCCTTCTGGTGGATCTGGGGTAACGCATGTCTGTTCATGGGCGCAACTGGCATGCTATTTCCCAATGCGACCGCTATCGCCCTGGATCCTGTGCCGGAGATCGCGGGTGTTGCATCATCGATCATGGGCACAATTCAAAGCTTGTCAGGCGCGGTAAGCGCTATTATCTGCAGCGCCCTTTACACGGGCACGATCATGAATATCGCCGTCGTGCTCGGCGCATCGGGTGTCAGCGCGCTGCTGGTCTGTCTGATTTTTCAGCCAATCGTGGGTCGCGATCGCAGAGCCATCTAATCCGTTTCTGTCAGGATCTCAGGAACGGCTTTACGCGACTGCGTGGGCAATGTCTTCGGAAATCCGTACCAGATCAGCCCGACCACAAACGCCTTGTCCGGGTCGATGTCCAGCAGCGAAAACAATCGTTCATCCCGTGTGATCAGTCCCGTCGTCCACTTGCAGGCGACATTAGCTTCCGCGAGATAAAGCGTCAGATTCTGAATCGCACAACAGACAGACGCGTAGTCTTCACGTTGGCGTAATTCGTCTGCTGACTTTTCGCAGGTTACCAGCAACCAACCCGGCATTGACAGCGCGGACGCTTCCTTGAATTCGGCAAGGTCGTCGTCACCCTTTGTTTCGCGAACCAGACTCGCGATGAGACTTGCGCAGGCTTTGATTTTCTCCGGGCCCAACAAGTAGAAATGCCACGGCTCCGTAAGGTGGTGGTTGGGCGCCCAGCGGGCCACCTCGATGGCATCGCGAATGAGTTCCGACCTTACTTCCTGCTTCAGGAACAGCTTGGTCGTGCGGCGTGCGCGAATACGTTCGCCGATCAGGCACAGATTGTGGGATTCGCCATCTGGCAGAATTTCACTCATGTGGACGCGGCCTCTTCTGCCGCACGATGATAGGAGCGGCCGAGATAAACTCCAACCATTGTCCAGATAGCCGCAATCACGACCGCGACGAGTGCCACGCCCGTCAGACCAAAGGCCAGGACTTCCTTGAGACCCGTATGAAACCAGGCCGTTACCATGTCGCCTCCACGGTAGACGCAGATATCGATAACCGGCTTTGCCTTGTACCGCTCATCATCGCTGACCACCGTAAACAGCATCTCACGACCGGGTTTGGTGACCGCGTAGTTACCGGCCCGGCGCACGATTTGCAATCCATACATGACGCCGAGTAATGGCACCGCGGCGACAATCAGCCAGCCGCCCACCATCATCAGGGGAATCGCTGCCAGCAACGTGGCTACGCCGAAGCGAGATGCGACGCGACCAGTGAAAAACAGGGCGGTGACAATCGCCAGCGTGTTGACGCCGAGATCGATGCGCGCATTGATCGCCGTGCGCTCCGGCCGCTCGAAAACCGCCAGCATCTCTCTGAGTTCCATGTAGACGAAGGTACTTATCGTCACGTACATCAGGATAAACAAGCCGATCGCCAACAGATAGGGATTGGAAACAAACGCGACAAATCCGGAAAAAGGATTCCTAGCAAGCTGCTTTGCCTCATCCAAGTCCGCTTCGCGGCCGGCATTACCAAGATCCACAACCTTGGACTTTTCGAGCTGCGGGATTAGTGCAACCGGCACAAGCTGCATGGCCGCCGTGATCAGCAGCAGATTCATGACCCCGATGGATTCTGCAAAGAAAGAGGGAATGATCGGACCGGCGATGGCGCCCAGGCTGGCGCCCGTCGCGATGACCGCGAAAAGGCGCTTCGCTTGCTCGCGATTGTAGGTCCCCGACATGAAGCTCCAGAACACGGAAACATGAAAAAGGCTAAAAACACTCAGCCAGACATAAAACGCCTTGTCGATCAGTGTCGGATCTGACACCAGGCTCGATCCCAGGTAAAACAGGACGAACGATGCGGCAAAGAACAGGTAAATGCCGGGGACCACCTGGCTGAATCTGACACGTGAGATAATCCATCCGTAGACCATGACGCCGATGACGCTCACAGAGAATGTTATCGTCCAGAGGAAACTGGTTTCCGTTCGAGACCAGTCGCTCGCCATAGCATCGCGCAGTGGCCGAACAATGAAATAGGCGGCCATCAGCGTGAACACGAACAGGAACGACAATAAAACCGCGCGGAGCTCATGAGGCTCGACCCTTGTTGTCGCCTGAACGATACGCGACAAGGGCCCGTTGGTTTTGTTATTCATTCCTGGCTCCGAGGGAGCGGGACGCTCCCGATAAGGGAGACTGCCACAAAAATGTGCCGCCAGACTACTATCAGGTGGCACAGGTCTTCCTGGCGGGGAGTTAAGTGCCGGGTTCGACTACTTCAGGGATTCGTCAGTCGGCAACCTCGCTGGCGGCGGCAAGCAGGTCATCGGCCGGAAGCCGAACCCTGTAGTCAGCTTCCGTGAAGGAGAACGTTATCATGCCACTTCTGTCGACCACGTAGACCGCCGGCACTGGCAATACGCCAAAATCCTTCATCGAAGATCCCCCGATGTCGCCGATTGCGTCACGTCGCGCAACATAGTCCGGGTCTGCATAAAAAGCGAGCCCAAACGCCCTAGCCGCCTCAATGTCGGCGTCCGACAGGATCATGTAACCGAGACCTTCAATATCTTCCTGGGTTTCGTGTTTCAGACTGGAATACAGGAGCTCCGGCCGGTCGCCGCTGAGGAACAGCACATCAACGCCCTTATCAGCGATCTGCGGCACAACATGTCGCAATTCCGACAAGTGCATATTGCAGTAGGGGCACCAGCCACCGCGAAAAGTCACGATGACGGCCGGCGCATCGAGATTTTCCGGATCAAATACGTAAAGCTCGTCGTCGACGGTGCGTACGGTGAAACCGGGCGCCATTTCGCCTGCCTGAACAGGCTCGACTTCCTCGGCACTGGCCGCGATGCCGTCTAGGTCCCCGGCGGCGACTGAGGACACCGGCGAGCAAAGAAATGCGATCGAAAACATTGCTGCCAGGGAGCCGTAAACAAGTTTGTGGCCGATAGTCATTATCGATTCTCCTGTCCAACCCAAATACGATCGGGCCGGTCTCAATAATATAACGAAATAGCACGTGGGGGACGCCGGCGGCGGATTCAATTCCAACGACAATGGCTAGTCGCCGACCGATGCACAAACTTGTCTGAATACCTGGATCGCGTGTTCGCGCGGTACTTCGCGCAATCGCAGGAGAAAATACCCGGCCGAACGCTCTCCACTGTCCAGTTTCGCGAGGTAGGGGTCGTCGTCACCACGCAAGGACGATCGCCACTCGAGTATCGCTATCGATGCCGCCAGGCGCGCCTGGATCAACTCGAACAGGACATCAATCTCCGCCCGGGCGAGCGGTGTCACTGCATGGTAACCCGCGATCATTTCAGCTATGAGCGCCAAAGGATCGCCGTCGGCAACCCGAAGATAGGAACAGGCAATCGCCAGATCGGCGATCAGCGGTGCGTGCAACATGTCGCCAAAATCGATGACGCCGACCACTTTTTCCGGATTGTCAGCAGCGATGAGCATGTTGTCAGGATTCAGGTCACTGTGAATGACCTGCGACCGAAGCGCCGCTATCGCCGGCGCTACATGTTGCTCATAATCATCCAGCGCTTCTTCGACGGCCCGCGCAACGTCCGCGTCACGGACATGGTCCAGGAGTCGGCGTAGCGAAAGCGCCTGCTGGATATCCCACAACAAGCTGTGCCGACTTCCCGGATGATCGAAGCCCTCGAGCGTCCTGCCGAGTTCGGCCAGGCGTTGACCAGCACCCCTAGCCAGTGCCTGCGATGCCTGCTGATCGGCGAGTGGCACGCCCCCGAGCCATGTCACCACCCTAACGACGTGTTGCCGGCCATCTTTCTCCAGCGTAAAACTGACATCGCCATCCAGGGTCGGTACGATTTCGGGCGCTATGACAGCGAGATGCTCAGCACGGGCACGTTTGGCAATGTGCAAGAGCGCCTGGACCTGGCAGTCGGTGACCTGCGGGTCTTCGGCGGCATTAGCAATCTTGAGTACAAACTTGCGCCCGTCGCCAAGCGCCAGGCGAAAGTTCTGATCTCGCTCACTGACCAGGGATCGGACCGTCACCTGCCATCCATACCGCGCGGCCGCGGTAGCGATCGCCTCTTCGTCCGAAAATGCCGGCGCCTCTTCTGCGATGACGGCAAAGGGATCCGTATTGTCCATGCGCACTCTAGAATCGCTCGATCAAATGAGTGCGGAGTATGCCTGAAAGTGCCGTATGCCGGTGGCCGAGTGGCTCCGACCCACAAGCAATCCGTGCTTTTTCGACCGTCATGCCGGCAGAATCACCAAGACAATCAATGGCTCTTCGGAAAATGGCATGTACAGTTCGGGGAAGATCATTCACAAAGACATAACGATCGCAACGGCGGATCGCACCCAGCTACCCTCGGCGATTGCGGTTAATGGGAAACCGCGTCTCTAGATTGCGTGACGATAATCAGCCTGCGCGCCACTTCTCATCTGCCGGCGGCGAATAATGCTCGAACTGATTGAGTAAATCGGCGGGCGTATCGGCAACCAGTAGCATGGCGCGATGAACTGATTTCAGGAATCCTTTGTCTTGGGCGTTATCGAAAAATGTCAGTAGATGGTTGAAGTAGCCGCCAACGTTCAATACACCGCAGGGCTTGGAATGAAACTGAAGCTGACCCCAGGTCAGCACTTCGATCAACTCCTCGACGGTACCGAAGCCCCCAGGCAATGCGACAAAGCCATCGGACAAGACCGCCATCAGCGACTTTCTCTCGTGCATCGAATCGACAACGTGTAGTTTGGTCAGGCCCTCATGCGCAATTTCCTTATCGCGAAGCGTCGCCGGAATGACACCGGTAACCTGGCCACCGGCATCGAGCACGGCATCGGCGATCCGGCCCATCAGGCCCTTCGTAGCGCCACCATAGATGAGACCGATATTGGACGCGGCCAGCAGAGCGCCAAGCTCTTCAGCTGCCGCAATGAATGCGTCACTCGTGCCCAGGCTGGACCCGCAATAAACACACAGATGATTCATCGCCACATACTTAAGTGGCTGATACGCCCTGGATGATATCATGCAGTCGCGGCCGGGCTTCCGCCATTTCCTCAGCGGTCAGTGCATCCAGTTCGTGCGGAAACACCAGCCACTCAGCAGTTTCCCGAAGGAAAAAATCAGGCATCATGTCCGTTTCGTTGCGGCTGGGCTTGAACCAGGCAACCGCGGTACGAATCTCGTCCGGTGTATTTCCGCGTGCCTGGCGTTTGATCTCTTCGACGACGGCCTTGATCGTGTTACCGGTATCAAAGACGTCATCGATTATCAATACACGATCCTCGCGACAGATCTTCTTTATAATGTAGTTCAACCCATGGACTGCGACCTCACCATGCTCATCCACACCGGTATATGACGACGTGCGAATTGCGATGTGATCAGATTCGACGCCGCAATAAGACAGCACTTCCTGAACTGCCATACCGACAGGTGTGCCACCCCGCCAGATAGCGATCAGCATTGTGGGCTCGTAACCGCTTTCCAGGATCTGGATGCCGAGTTTGAACGAATCTTCGAGCAGATCTCGGGCAGAAAGGACAGTCTTGTCCATGAATGGACCTGTTATCGTTATAATACTCGCGGCAATACTACACGGATTGCCTTCGGCGCCAAAAGAAGAACAGAACATGGAAAAAAAGTACGTCGCTGCCAACGACATGTTGCTGGATTCCTTCCGCCTGGCCACGCACGTCTTCGAATCCGGATTCCGGCCCGATTTCCTGGTTGGCCTGTGGCGCGGCGGCAGTGGCGTCGGCATCGCGGTTCAGGAAGGACTGGATTTTTTCGGCGTTAAAACAGATCACATCGCGATTCGAACCTCCTACCGCGGCCAGAAGTTCTACTCGAGCATGGTCGACAAGGCCGGGGCCAGACGTGCCCACGGACTGCGCTACCTACATGAGCGCGTCTGCGAGCAGCACTCCATGCTGATCGTCGACGACGCCTACAGCACCGGATCGAGTGTAAATGCGGTCATTAAGCAGCTGTCGAAGAAATCTCGACGGAATCTACCGGGCGATATTCGCATTGCGTCCGTTTGGTACCGGCCAACTGAACGAACGATTCGTCCGCCGGATTACTATGTGCACAAAACGAAGGACTGGTTGGTATTGCCCTACGAGCTGTCCGGTCTTTCGATGTCAGAGATTCGTGACAACAAGCCCGAAATGGCGTCTGTCGTGGACGACCTCGAACAATTGATTGAAGCGCGCAACAAGGAACCTGATGCCTGAGTCCGGCGGGCTATTCAGCAGTGTAACTTGCCATGATGACGGGCTCATCAAAGACCCATTCCTCGGTGAACCCTCATACCGGCAGACTGTGAGGAGCTTCAATTTCCCCAACGAAATGAATCGTATACAGGTTGAATTCGTGTAGGCTATGCCGCGTTTCTATTGCGGACGCTCATTTCATGTCAGACAACACCCAGCTACTTGGTATCAGCAATGCAATTGTGGACGTGCTGTCACACGTCGATGACGAATTCCTCGACAAGATCGGCGCACCGCGTGGATCGATGACTCTGATCGATGAAACGCGGGCACACGAGATTTATGGCTTGATGGGCCCAGCCACGGAAATGTCCGGCGGTTCGGTGGCCAATACCGTCGCCGGGTTTGCCAACCTCGGCAGTCCGGCAGCCTACATCGGTCGCGTCGCGGACGACCAGCTCGGCGAAATATTCGTTCATGACATGCGGTCTCTCGGCGTCGACGTACGCCTCACCCCGGCGCCTGCGAACGCGCCCACAGCAAGATGCCATGTGCTGATCAGTGACGATGGGCAGCGCACGATGCAAACCTATCTCGGCGCATGTACCGAGCTGTCGCTCAATGATGTGACGGACGAAACGCTTGGCACTCCCGCCGTAATTTTGCTCGAAGGGTATATCTGGGACCTCGCGGAGGGACCCGCGGTTGCGGCCAAAGCAATTGATATGGCACACCACTATGGTGGCAAGGTCGCCTTGTCTTTGTCCGACTCATTCTGCGTCGAACGGCATCGTGATGCGTTTCATGCAGCCGTCAAAGACGGCGTCGACATAGTGGTTGCGGACGATGACGAGGTGAATGCGCTACTGCAGACCGCCAACTTTGAAGAATCGATGCAGGCGCTGGACGACTACGACAATCTGTTCGCGATCACACGCTCGGAGAAAGGATCCGTTATTCGCCATGGTGACGAGATCATCACACAGGCAGCAACGCCCGTTGCGAAAGTGATCGACACGACAGGTGCGGGCGACGCCTACTGCGCCGGCTTCCTCTGCGGGCTGACGAACAATAAATCGCTCAAGGAATCTGCAGAGATCGGCACTTTCTGTGGCACCCAAGTCATCCAGCAGATGGGAGCACGCATCGAGCCGGGCATCCTGGAAAACTTCGGCGCCTAGGGAATCTCGACCGGGTCGCGAAGATAGGGATATCGCTCCCGGATGATCTCGACCCAGCGCAGATCTTTGCCCTGCGTGCCACCAAAGAAGAAATCGCAGTAGACCATATTCCGTTGATACGTTTCGAAAGCCCAGCGATTGACGGCGCTCGGATCATCGAGAATGACGAAACAGTTGCCATCGCCAAGTCGAAGGATAGTGCGTCCCAACTGGTCTCTTTCGACGTTATCCCACGCATTGAGCACCTCGGGTGCCAGGCTCGCACGGAATCACACCCGGGCCTCACGACGCGCCGCCTCGAATCGCAGATTCACGCTGTAGGCCTCTTCACGGGCAATAGAATCGAGAACTTCCTTGATGGCTTTGTCGCGTTCGACTTCCCAGTCGATGGCAGCGTCTTTACCGGCGGCCTGCTCTTCTGCGGGTGGGGACTCACTCAGTGATTCGAGAATCGTCGTCGACGGCTGCAGCTCCTCGACGACCTCGGTGACTGGCGGCGGGGGCAGGATATCCGGCTCGGGCTCGACAACCGGCTGCGGCCGGGTCAATTCAACGACTAGTTCCAGGATCGGTCCGAATTCGCCGGGCTCCGGGAGCCTGACCAGGCTGAGTATGCCAGCGAGCATGACAGCTGCCAGCACCATACTGAATCCCAGACGCTGTTCCGCGCCAGCCTGCCGATCCGGAAAATCGCCCGCAAATCGGGAAATGTCATGCATCGGTAATTATCATGATGCCCGGAATATCGGCTGCGTTGCAGCTTGACGGCAGAATTAGTTGCCGTTGAAGTAACGGCGGCGCCGTCTGAGCAGGCGATGAGTGAACAGGTCGCGATCGCTGTTAGCAGAGCTGGTCTTAACTTGAGAGAAAGTACTGACATGTAGAAAAAATGGTCTGCTAGCTGCCGATGGGATGCCAGGTGGTTTTGATTTCCTGGGTATCTTTAATGCGATAGGGGTTTTGCGCGTTTTCGCTTGACCAGTCCGTACCGACGCGGTCGACGACACGCTTCAGATTATCTGCTGCCCTGACCTGGATATCTGCCGCATCGTCAGCTTCCGCATCACAGTAGACGACGGCATTCACGTCCATGTGCGACGCGAACTGCCCGGTCAGCTCCTCACGATAGCCTGTCAAAACATTGACCACACCGGCAGGCACATCCGATGCGTGCAGCACTTCTGCAAAACTCACCGCGCAAAGCGGTCGTTGCTCCGATGCAAGCACGACGGTCGTATTGCCACCGACGATGACTGGCGCAATATTTGAAACGAACCCCAAAAGACCACTGTCATCCGGTGCCAAGACGGACACGACGCCTGTAGGTTCGAGCATGGAGAAATTGAAATGCGGCGAACTAACCGGGTTCACGGCGCTGAAGATCTGCTGGTATTTGTCTGACCAGCCGGCGTAGTAAATCAACCGATCGATCGACACATCAACCTCCTTCCTGGCGCGCCGTTTCGACACGCCCTGAAGAACGAGTTCGGCAACAAACTGTTCGGCCCGCCCTTCCAGCATTTCCGCAATGCGGTAAAGGATCTGTCCGCGCAGGTAAGCGCTCGTCCCTGACCAGCCCGGGAATGCCTTGCGAGCGGCAACCACCGCATTACGGAAGTCCTTGCGACTGCCCCGACAGATATTCGCGATCACCGAACCATCGCCACCGTCTATCGTGAAATAGCGTCCCGACTCGGTTCGCGGGAACTTGCCACCGATGTATATCTTGTAGGTCTTGGCGACCGGCATTCGTGATTTTGATCCTGCCATCGCTATGCCTCCAGCTTCAGATAGGCATCGAGGCCATGCAGGCCGCCCTCACGGCCAACACCGCTTTCCTTGTAACCGCCGAAGGGCGATGTCGGATCGAACTTGTTGAAAGTGTTGGCCCAGACCACGCCCGCACGAATTTTCCGGGTCATTCGAAATATCTTCGCGCCCTTGTCCGTCCAGACGCCACCCGACAAGCCGTATGGCGTGTTGTTGACTTTATCCAGTCCTTCTTCGAGCGTGCGGAACGTCTGTATGGCCAGAACCGGCCCGAAGATCTCTTCCTGAACGATGCGATTGGACTGGGAAACGCCGGTAAAGATAGTCGGCCTGCACCAGTAGCCCGTATCCGGCACGTCGCAGCTACTCTGATGCATCTCCGCACCCTCTTCCCGGCCGACCTTCAGGTAGGACTCAATTGTTTCGAGCTGCCGAGCCGAATTGATAGCGCCGATGTCCGTATTCTTGTCCAGCGGATCACCAACGATCAGCGTTTCCATCCGGTCCTTGAGCTTCGCAATCACTTCATCGGCCACCGACTCCTGCACAAACAACCGCGAACCGGCGCAACAGACGTGCCCCTGGTTGAAGAAGATGCCATTAACGATGCCTTCGACGGCCTGGTCAATTGCAGCATCGGCAAAAATAATATTCGCGGCCTTGCCGCCCAGCTCTAGCGTGTATTTTTTGCCGGAACCGGCAATTGCTCGCTGGATGATTCGCCCGACCTCAGTCGAACCTGTGAAAGCTATCTTGTCGATATCCGGGTGATTGACGATGGCCGCGCCCGTGTCACCTGCACCTGTAACAATGTTGACTACCCCTGGCGGCAAGTCGGCGTCACGTATCACTTCTGCGAGTTTCATCGCAGTCAGCGGTGTCGTCTCCGCCGGCTTCAATACGACGGTATTACCGCAGGCGAGTGCCGGCGCAATCTTCCACGCGGCCATCAACAACGGGAAATTCCAGGGAATGACCTGGCCGGCAACTCCAAGCGCGACAGGATTGCGGCCGGGAAAGGCATACGCGAGTTTGTCGGCCCAGCCGGCATAGTAAAAAAAGTGCGCCGCCGCCAATGGAATATCAATGTCGCGCGAGTCACGAATCGGCTTGCCACCGTCCAGTGACTCGATGACAGAAAACTCGCGGGCGCGTTCCTGCAGGATTCGTGCGATGCGGAAAATGTACTTGCCTCTTTCAGCCGCTTTCAATTTGGACCAGGCGTCGCTGTATGCCTTACGCGCAGCTCTCACGGCCCGGTCAACATCCGCTTCGCTGGCATCCGCAATGCTAGCGAGCTGTTCTTCGGTCGCCGGATTGATGGTGTCGAAATAGCGGCCGCTTTCCGGCTCGACGAATTCGTTGCCGATAAACAATCCGTATTGATCATCAATCGAAACATGATCGGTACTCTCCGGCGCCGGCGCGTATTGCCAGCCATCGTCAAAAGCGAGTTTTGAAGATTCTGTACTCATACCGTGTACGTTAGTCCTTCGAGAAGTAATCCGCCGACTGGTAAACACCGGTTGCCTGTTTGCGTATCTGCATCAGCACATCGTTTGCCAGCGAACTAGCGCCGAAGCGATACCACTCGGGTGTGATCCATGCATTGCCCAGTGTTTCACGCAACATGACCAGATAGTGAACGGCGAGTTTGGCGCTAGAGATGCCGCCGGCCGGCTTCATACCCACCATGCGGCCCGTTTCATAATAATGGTCCCTGATCGCCTGAAGCATCACGAGCGTCACCGGCAGCGTCGCTGCAGGCTGAATCTTGCCAGTGGAGGTTTTGATGAAATCCGCACCGGCATGCATCGCCAGAACGCTCGCCCGCCGGACCCGATCAAGCGCGCCAAGCTCCCCAGTTTCCAGAATCACTTTGAGATGTGCATCGCCGCAGGCCTCTTTGATGGCCGCGATCTCGTCGAAGACAAAATCGTACTCACCCTGCAGGAACCTGCCGCGCGAAATTACCATGTCGATTTCATCGGCACCCTCCTCGACCGCTATCCGCGTTTCCTCGAGCTTGATTTGCCGCGGCGCCATGCCACTTGGAAAGGCGGTCGCTACCGAGGCGACCTTGATATCGGCATCACCCAGCACCTTCCTGGCCACACCCACCATCGTGGGATAGACGCACACGGCGGCGACCTGTGGCAGGTCGGGCAGAGCGTCATGCAAATCAATGGCTTTCTGGCAGAGTTGCCTGACCTTGCCGGGCGTATCCTGCCCCTCGAGCGTCGTCAGGTCGATCATCGACAACACCATCCTGAGCGCTTCGGCTTTCGATTCCTTCTTGATGCTGCGCGTCTGAAATCGGGCTGCACGCTCTTTGACACCGACTTCATCAACCAACGTAACCTGGCCCATGTCCGGTATGCGCCCGCTGGCCGCTACCGCGGCAAGACTCATGATTCGGCCTTTCGCACGGTCTCCAGCGCGACGCTGATCATCTCGTCAAAGGTCGTCGCACGGTCTTCAGAAGACAAAGCGTCACCGGAAGGAATGTCATCACTGACGGTGCATATGGCGAGACATTCCACGCCATGCTCGGCCGCGATAGGAAATATGCCCGCAGCTTCCATTTCGACCCCGAGCACATTGAACTTCGCCATCGTCTCGAACATGGCCGTGTCCGGCGTATAGAAGAGATCCGCCGAGAAAATATTGCCCACGTGATAGCGGACGTCCAATGCCTCGGCTGCATCCACGGCATGCCGGACGAGAGAGAAGCTTGCAAGCGCCGCAAAATCGTAGCCGCCAAAACGCATCCGGTTGACACCGGAATCCGTCGACGCGCCCTGCGCGATCAACACATCGCGAAGTTTCACATCCGGATGCGTCGTGCCACAGCTACCGACCCGGATGACGCGTTTGACGTCGTATTCGGTGATGAGCTCGGTCACGTAGATCGAGACTGACGGTATACCCATCCCGTGCGCCATGACCGAAACGGGGATTCCTTTGTACTCACCCGTGAAACCCCACATGTTGCGAACGTCGGTCACCCGGCGAGCGCCATCGAGAAAATTTTCAGCAATGTATTCGGCGCGCAGCGGATCGCCCGGCATCAGGACGGTACCGGCGAAGTCACCGGGCGCAGCATTCATATGTTTGGTCGCCATAGCTCGCCGATATTACCACCTGGACACGGACGACATTCCCCCGTCCACGACGAGATTGGCGCCACTGATCCAGGCGGATTCGGGACTTAACAAGAAGAAGGTGGCAGCAGCGACGTCATCACGCGAGCCCATTCGCCCGAGTGGCACCTTGTCCAACCAGCGATTCACCCCATCCGGCCAGGTGTCGGCAAGACCTTCCTCATCAATCAGCCCCGGCGAAACGGCGTTGCAGCGTATGCCGGCCGGACCATACTCAAGCGCACAAGCGCGCGTCAGCATCAGGAGGCCTGCCTTGCTCGTGGCGTAATGACTGTGGCCTCTCGCGGGATCGGATCCCTCGATCGAGGCAATATTGACGATGGCCCCGCCTTGCCCCACGCTCGCGAGATATCGCGTGGCGGACTGGGTGACGTAGAACGCGCCGTCAAGATTGGCGGCCATGACCTGGCGCCACTCGTCGCCGTCCAGGTCCGACAATGCCGCAGACGTCTGCAATGCAGCGTTGTTGACGACGCAAGTTATCGGCGGCCCGTCGTTAGACAGTCCGTCGAGCAGTTTAGTCGCCTGCGCCTCGGAAGATAGATCTGCCTGCACGCCCATAGCATTGCCGCCAGCCGCCGTAATTTCGTCGACCGTCTTTGTCGCACCATCCTGGTTCTTGTGAAAATGGACCAGCACGTCAGCGCCTTCCGCCGCCAGCCGGCAGGCAATTGCCCGGCCGATGTTGCCGCTCGCGCCGGTGACCAGTGCGCGCTGTCCGGCGAGTATGTCCGATGTCGACATGTCGATTCCTTATCTGCAGGTTAGATCGGGCGATATTGTCTCCCCAAAGCCCGCCCAAATGGAATCCTTATATGCCAGGCATTTACAGAGCCGGAAACCCGGACGAATTCTTGAGTCGCGTGCGCTGCTTCATCCGCGAGATCACCAATACCCCCGACATTCCGGCATTCTCGCTGGCTGAAACCCGTGTCGAGCCAGACATAATCACTTAACTGCATCGACTGGACGTCAATGAGTGGTACCTGATGAAGACGGGTCGCGGCATGATGGAGGTCGGCTGCGAAGCACCCGTCGATGTCGGGCCCGGGGATATCGTCGAAATTCTGGCCGGCACCTCCCAGCGCATCAGTAATCACGGCGAGGTCGACCTAGTTTTCCTGTGCGTCTGCCTGCCACGATTTACGCCCGACGGCTACGAGTCACTAGAAACCGACTGAAATTCGGATTTTTTCAACGAATTATCACAACTCGGCTGGTGGTGATTTGCGATGGCAGCCATATGTAGCACAACACGATGAATCGCAGCGAATCGTGCGATAATTCGGCGCCGCAGAACAGAGATACTTGGCGGAATTCACGGCATCAGCGCAAGGAATCCAGAAGTGGAAACACAAGAAACGACGATCGAAGAACAAGCGTTGATCGATGCAGCCGCGGAAGTCAGGCGCAATGCCCACGTACCCTACTCAGGTTACCGGGTCGGTGCCGCCGTCATGGACGAGGCCGGTAATATTCACACAGGTTGCAATGTAGAGAACGCGGCCTTCCCAGTGGGCACCTGTGCCGAGGCCAATGCGATCGGCTCGATGGTTGCCGCGGGTGGCAGGAGAATTGTTGCGATCGCGGCCGTTGGCGGTAAGGACGCCATCGAAGTCTGCACACCCTGCGGAGGGTGCCGCCAGTGCATCCTGGAGTTTTCGGACAACGAAACTCGGATCATCCTGATTGGCGAAGGCGGTTCGATCAACTACTACACGATCGACGAGTTGTTGCCCGAGTCATTTCGGCTAAAGTAGCTGCTCGACATCGGCACGTAACGGCAGGGACGGTTGTGCGCCGGATTTTGTGGTCGCTACCGCCCCCGCCGCACAGGCAAATCGCAAAGCCTGCTCCGAATGCTGTCCTTCGATCAGGGCGAGCGTCAACGCCGCGGTAAAGGTATCGCCAGCGCCGGTCGTATCAACTGTCTCGACCACAGGCGCCTCGGCCCGCGATATCACCTTTCCACGCGTTAGCAATTCCGCGCCATCGGCGCCCAGCGTGCGAGCCACCATCGCATCCGACGTGAGTAACGCATCGCTATAGAATCGAGCCTCCGATTCATTGACAACCAACAAATCAGCCTCCCGAAAGAAGACATCCGGTACGTATAGCGCGGGCGCCAGGTTGATGCAGATGAACCCTTCAAAAACATTGATCGCGTGTTCAAGTGCTGGCAGTTCTACTTCGAGCTGGCAAATGAGCCCTTCGGCCTCTGGCAATGCGATGTGCGACGCGGATAACTCCCGGTTGGCCCCTGGCGCGACGACGATGTGGTTTTCTCCATCGGGGGAAACAGCGATCAGCGCAACGCCAGTCGGCGCGGATGGATGCATAACGGATGCAGCAAGATCAACGTCACCTTCGTTGAGTAAAGCCAAAGCCGCATCGGCTTCCGGATCGTCGCCGACGCAGGCGACCAGCGAAACCCGGGCACCCAGTCGCCGTGCCGCCAAGGCCTGGTTGGCGCCCTTACCGCCTGGGAATCGATTGAGCTCGGCTCCGGTTACCGTCTCGCCTGGCGCAGGTAATCGATCCGCGGTGGCAACAATGTCGAGATTGACGGATCCGACGACAACGATTGACGGTTGATCATTCGTCACTGAATCGCTCCAGCCGCTGAACGAGCAGGTCGTAGAAACCATCTGCATCCACGGCATGTGCCCACCGAATATTGTGGGGACGATCAGTGACGCGCCAGAAGTCGACTGCCGTGTGCCCCATGGTCAATTCAGACCCGGTTTCGACGGTGAGGTTACAGGCTTTCAGTTCGAACAGGTCCGGCTGCAACAGGTAAGCGACCGTGCACGGATCATGCAGAGGCGCGCCCAGAGACTGGTACTTGGCCGTGTCATGTCGATTAAAAAAGTCGAGCATACCAGCAGTAGCCTGGCCCGCCGGATTTGCGATGCTGCGAATACGCTCCCGACGCTCGACCGTCGCCAGGACCTGGTGCGTCACATCCAGTCCAAATACGGTGATCGGGCGACCACAGCGAAACACAATATCCGCTGCATGGGGATCGGCCAGTATGTTGAACTCTGCTGATGGTGAGTGATTACCCCCCTCGCGCATGGCACCACCCATAAGAACGATCTCAGCGACCCGGTCCAGAATTGCCGGATTGCGCTGAATCGCAGTACCGATGTTCGTCAAAGGCCCGGTCGGCACAAGCGCTATAGCTTGTGTGGCAGACAACAATGAATCGATGATGAAATCGACGGCATGCCCATCCGCCAACGGTGTTTCCGGCTCGACGATATCCACACCGTCGATGCCCGTGCTCCCATGCACATTCTCTGCCGTCAGGAGCTCACGTTGCATTGGCCTGTCGCAACCCGCGAAGACCAGCAGATCCGTTCGTCCACCGATATCACACATTTGCCGGGTATTGCGTTCGGTCAACGAGAGCGGCACGTTACCCGCGACCGTAGTAATACCGAGGATGTCCAGATCATCGGGCGAGGCCATCGCCAGTAATAGGTTGATGGCATCATCCTGGCCGGGATCGCAGTCGATGATGACGGGACGCTTCGCCATTTTCAGTCGATCAGAGTGGTAGGAGCAGTCCTGCGAGCGCCGCACTCATCAGGTTTGACAAAGAACCCGCTGCGACGGCCTTGATACCAAAACGTGCAATCAGGTCTTTCTTTTCCGGCACCAGGCTGCCGAGACCGCCAAGCAGAATTGCGATCGATGACAGGTTGGCGAATCCGCAAAGCGCGAAGGTCGTGATCGCCCGGGTCCGCTCACTCATACCAGCGAGGTATTCATTCAGGTTACTGAACGCCACAAACTCGTTCAGGATAAGTTTTTCGCCGAACAGTGCGCCAGCCGCCTGCGCTTCTTCCCACGGGATGCTCAGTAGCCACATCAATGGCGAGAAAATCCAGCCCAGAATTTTCTGCAAGGTCAGTCCCTCGATACCAACCAGACCTGCCACACCACCGATCAATCCGTTCAACAACGCAATGAGCGCAATAAAAGCAATAAGCATGGCGCCGATGTTAACCGCAAGTCTAAGCCCGTCCGCGGAACCTACTGCGGCCGCAAGGATTACGTTCTCGTGTTCGCTCTTGCCGAGTTTCAGGAGTTCATCATCCTCGGCCCCAGATTCCGCATCTTCGTCCGGCATGATGATTTTGGCCATCAACAGTCCCCCTGGTGCGGCCATAAAGCTAGCCGCGAGCAGGTATTTGAGTTCCGCACCCATCAGAACGTAGGCGAGCAGCATCGTGCCGGCAATGGATGCGACGCCCGATACCATAATGGCGAACCACTGCGCATCGGTAAGCGACTTGAGGTATGGCCGAACGACCAGTGGCGCTTCGGTCTGGCCAATGAAAATATTGGCGGCTGCGTTCAGAGACTCCACCGCCTTCGTACCCACGACAAATCGAATAGCGCCACCGACAGCTTTGACGATGATCTGCATAATTTGCAGGTGATAAAGCACAGACATCAATGCCGAGAAAAAGATTATGATTGGCAGCACATTGACGGCGAAGCTCCAGATGCTGAACCGCTCGTCACTATTCGCGCGGAGGATTTCGCCATCCTGCTGAGCGAGTCCTCCGAAGATAAACGCGATCCCGTCGCGCGAATAGGCCAGCACGTTCAGTACGGCATTGCTCATGCCGTCGATCATGACCTGTCCCGCAGGCAGGTAGATCACAAATGCAGCAACAATAGCCTGTAAAGCAAAAGCCGAGCCGACAATGCGGAGGTTTATCCCTTTACGATCACTCGAAAGCAGGTAGGCAATCCCGAGTATGGCGACAATACCCACGAGTCCAATCAGTTTCTCTAACATAGGACCGCCCCTATCTGATCCGGATTTATTGTTGTTGTTTTTCGTGCCCGTAAAGGATACCGGCTATACGCACAGTTTGCTCATCAATTGGCGGTCATCGTCTCGCAAATAACCGGTCGCGCTGCAGGCGGCTCGGCCGCAACTGTGCAGGCCTCGAGCAATAGCCCGCGAGCAGCAGCCACAGCGTCCTCAGAACTGGCATGAACCACGGCAAGCGGCCTCTCGTCGTCCACGCGCTCACCCACGGCGGCTACATCGCTCAAACCAACCGCAAGATCCAGTGTATCGCCGAGCTGGCGCCGCCCACCGCCAAGCTCGATAATGGCATTGCCTGCCTGAAAGGCGTCGACCGCAGTGAGGTAACCTGATTCCGCAGCATGTATCGCGACAGTGACCGGCGCCACCGGCAGATATTGACGATGGCTGGCCACAAAATCGGGCGGCCCTCCAAGACCTATTACCATCCGATCGAATAGCGCCGCAGCCTTGCCAGAAGTCACAGCGGCGTCTGTCCTCGCCAGCGCCTTATCGCGGTCCTTTTCGAGGCTGGACGCGACAAGCATCTCGGCGCAAAGCGACATCACGACTTCGTTCAGCCGCGGCTCGCGCTCGTCGCCGGCAAGAAACCGCATCGACTCAGCAATCTCTAACGCGTTACCCGCTGTCGTGCCCAGGCACTCGTTCATGTCGGTGATCAATGCGTGCGTCTTGAGGCCTGCCGCTGCAGCTGTCGAAATAATGCTTCCAGCCAACTCGCGAGCCTCGTCCATCGACGACATGAATGCACCGCTGCCTACCTTGATATCCATAACCAGCGCATCGAGTCCTGCGGCAATTTTCTTCGATAAAATCGATGCCGTAATCAACGGAACTGATTCAACGGTCGATGTGATATCCCGAATTGCATAGAAACGACGGTCCGCCGGCGCGAGTTCCTCTGTCTGACCGATGATGGCGCAACCCACGTCCTGTACAACTTTTCGAAACAGTGAGAAATCAGGGGTCGCGTTGTAATCGGGAATGGACTCGACCTTGTCCATAGTGCCACCAGTATGACCCAGGCCACGACCCGAGATCATGGGCACATAGCAGCCACAGGCGGCAGCGATGGGCGCCAGCAGGAAGCTGACTTTGTCACCCACGCCGCCGGTCGAGTGCTTGTCGACTACGGGCCCTTCGAGGCCTGCGTCGCGCCAGTTGAGCACTACACCAGAATTAGCCATGTCCATGGTCAACTTGCCGGCCTCTTTCGATGTCATCCCGTTCAGGAAGACGGCCATCGCAAGTGCGGAAACCTGTTCGGCCGGGATAGAGACATCCGCAAGTCCGTCAACGAAAAAGGAAATTTCATCCGCTGACAACTCGCCGCCATCGCGCTTCTTTCGAAGGATGTCGTTGACCAACATGATCAGACAAATTTCCTGATTTGAATATCGACGAAGCGCTTCATGGCAACCTCCAAAGAATTCATAGTTTTATCAGTAATCTAGGTGGCCGCCAGTGTGCAGCTTTCACGTCACTGGCGCCATTATCAGGTTAGAATGCGGAAAACCGGAACACATTTCCAGAAAAGAATTAATGACGCTGAATCCATCGAAGACTCTGACAAAATACCTACTCGCAACAGGCTATGCCATGCTTTTCCTGGTCGCCTGTTCGCCACCGGAACAAGCTGCCGAACCGGCAGCGGAATCGCCCAACCCAAACGCTATCGATCTCATTATCGAGGGTGAATATATCGTCACAATGGACGACGGTGGTCTGGTCATTCAGGACGGTGCAGTCGCCGTCGATGACGGCCTGATCATCGCTATAGGGTCGACCCAAGACATCAATCGAGAATACAGGGCTAACGGCACGTTAGCGGGCGACAATCGTATTGTAATGCCAGGCCTGATCAACGGTCACTCACACGCGGCGATGACATTGCTGCGCGGTGTTGCGGATGATCTAGACCTGATGGACTGGCTGCAGAATTACATCTTCCCGGCGGAAGTGGAATTTGTCGACGATGAATTCGTTCGCATTGGAACAGAGCTCGCCTGCTGGGAAATGATTCGTGGCGGGACGACAACGTTTGTCGACATGTACTACTACCCCGACATGATTGCCCAGGTCGTCGAACAATGCGGTATGCGCGCTTACATCTCGGCGACCGTGATCGACCAGCGTAGCCCGGACGCGGAAAGCGCCGCAGACTCCCTTGTAAAGGGGCAGTCCTTCGTCAACAACTGGCAGGGTCGAAACAGTCGCATCACGCCAGTCTGGGGCCCGCATGCCAATTACACGCTCAAAGCTGAGCAACTGGCGGCGACGCGCGCGGCCGCCATCGAAACGAATACGCCCATCACCATTCATCTTTCAGAGTCGCCTTTCGAAACCACCTATTCGGAACAGACCTACGGCATGACAAGCATCGAGCTTATGGAGTCGATCGGCTTTTTCGACGGACCGACAATCGGTGCGCATGTCGTCTGGCCAACAGAGAGTGACATTCAAATACTGGCAGAACGCCGCGTGGGCATAATCCATAATCCAACCTCGAACATGAAAATCTCGGCAGGCATATCGCCTGTCGTCGACATGCTCAATGCGGGCGTACTTGTAGGACTCGGCACCGACGGCGCCGCGAGCAACAATGATCTAGACATGTGGGAGGAAATGCGGCTTGCCGCCTTGCTTCAAAAGGTCGCGACGATGGATCCCAAGGCACTGTCGGCCAGCACCGTATTACGCATGGCAACCCGGGGTGGCGCAGAGGCAGTTGGCCTCGGCGATACCGTGGGTTCCCTGGAAGCAGGCAAGCGCGCTGACGTCATCCAGGTTGCTTTCGACGATGTACATTTCGTACCGACCTACGATGTTATCTCTCATCTGGTCTATGTGGCCGACGAGCAGGATGTGGCCTCTGTAACCATCGACGGCAAGCTGCTGATGCGTGATGGCGAATTCCTGACCATCGACACGGAAAGGGTCCGCCGTGAGGCGACGGAACTGGCAGCAAGAATCCAGAATGCGCTGGCGGAGCGGAATCGGTGAAGAGCGGTCGCCGTTTCCAGTTTACGGACCCCCACGGCAACGAACTGGCGGTTTGATCGCAAAATAAATGAAAGATAAACAGACTGAAAAGCGCGACTGGAAGATATCTGCAACCCTGCTGGCGGTCTGGCTGGTAGCGCTATACTTTATTGCCGGACAGCGCGACGACATCCCGCTGTCGATGATTGGTATGGCGACGATTTTCTTCATTTTCCTGATTCCAGCAATGAACGACCTGGTGCGCGGCATCGACAAGCGCGTCAATAGTGAATCTGACAATGTGGCGGAGCGGTAGGCAGCTTCGATGAATGTTATTTACATAGCCCTGCTTGCACTGGCCACCTTTGTCGCGGTCTGGATATTTTTTGTGGTGCCTGCCGAACGCAGGCATCATGAGCGCAAGCTCGAATCGTTGCGGACTCGCATAGGGAAGCGCGACGCAGCGAAACAGACAGGTGATAAGTACGCGGCGCCAGATGGTGAACCGGATTCGACTCAAAGCGGAACGGGAGAGCAGGAATAGATGATGTCATTGGATGCAACCATCGACGAACGAAACGGCTAGCTTTACATCGACGTAACGATATCCAATCCACCGGAAACAGTAGAGGTGAATCTCGGAACTCCGGTGATGATTTTTCGACCACCGAATAACAGAAATGCGGATTCGGGGTCGTCCTGAGAACTTTATCGGTGAGGGCATCTTCCCGGCGTATACCCCGGAATGATCTAGTTCAGAAAGCTCTCGCCGTAATCAAGCGGTGACAGGTTGAAGAACACGGCCAGGCTCTGGCCGATATCCGCGAATGACTTGCGCTTGCCAATCGATCCACTGCCAATCGCCCGGCCGTAGACCAGTACCGGGATATGTTCACGAGTGTGGTCGGACCCGGGCCACGTCGGATCACAGCCATGGTCCGCACAAATGACCAGCAAGTCGTCATCCTGCATTGCCTCCAGCAATTCCGGCAGGCGCCCGTCAAAGTACTCCAGTGCCTCGGCGTAACCATCAACGTCGCGCCGATGCCCGTACAGCATGTCGAAATCGACGAAATTCGTAAACACGATGGATCGGTCAGGAGATTCGTTCATTGCCGCAAGGGTTGCATCGAACAAGGCCGCATTCCCGGTTGCCTTGATCTTCTTGCTGATTCCTTGGTGTGCATAGATATCAGCAATCTTGCCTACACTGATCACTTCGCCACCACTCTCTACCAGCTTGTCTAGCAAGGTGGGTGACGGCGGTGGTGTGGTCAGGTCGCGTCGGTTGCCGGTTCGCTGAAAATCTTCTGGACTGATGCCGACAAACGGTCGCGCGATCACGCGTCCAATATTGAATTCATCGACCAGGTCCCGCGCAATATCGCAGAGCTCGTAAAGGCACTCCAGCCCAAATGTCTCTTCGTGACAAGCGATCTGGAACACTGAGTCCGCCGACGTATAGACAATAGGTTTTCCAGTTTTCATATGCGCTTCGCCAAGCTCGGCAATGATCGTCGTACCTGAGGCATGACAGTTGCCCAGAACGCCTGGCAGTTTTGCACGATGAATCAGCTTGTCGAGTAGCGGCAACGGAAAAGTGCGGTCCGGAGATTTGAAGTAGCCCCAGTCAAGAAGTACGGGAACGCCTGCGATCTCCCAATGGCCACTGGGCGTGTCCTTGCCGCTGGACAGCTCTTCTGCGAAGCCGTAAGCGCCAATGACCTCATCGATCACTCCGGTGCCAACAGGCCGTTCGCCGCAACTTTCTTCGGCCGCACGCATCAGGCCCAAGCGCGTCAGGTTGGGTAGCTTGAGCGGCGTGCCTGCAACCGCGCGCTCGCGCGCGATGCTACCGAGGGTGTTTGCGCCGACATCGCCAAAGTGCGCCGCGTCATCGGTTGCCCCGATGCCAAAGGAATCCATAACGAGAATGATAGCTCTGCCCATAGAACGATTCTAACAGCATGAGGTCCGGCGCTCTGCCCACCCCTGAAACGGAAAAAGGCCGCCAGACAGCGACCTTTGTATAAAAAGGGGTC
>JAQWSV010000255.1 GCA_029243005.1 Woeseiaceae bacterium | reverse complement strand
TTAAGGCGAACGCGCACTTTGTTGTCGTTGCGATCTAGCAAGCCATAGTCAACGTCTGCCAGAACTATGTCTTCCATCGTGCTGGCCGACACCGCATCCGGAATCAGGCGACTGACCAGTAATCGGGTCAACGTTGCGTTGCCGTCAGGAAAATACATATCGGGATCGCCACTCTGCGCACGCGCCGTGTTTTCACGCCCATGCTGCCCGCCAGGCTCATCGACGAGCTGGTTCGACGACAGGTCCTCGAGTGCCATACCCTCAAATCCCGGATAGCCCATCTCGCGGCAATAGATCGCAGGGATTGCGTCCATTGCGGTAACGAAAATGCCGAGCTGTGTGGTATCGAACAAATGCATGACATCGGGATGGCAACCGACGATGTTGACGACGAAATCCCGGTAACTCATGTTCGTCAATGTCTGGCGCTTCTCAGCAGCATTCAGGCCGGGAAGGTAATCTTTCTTTTCCTCATAAAGTCGCAGTGCATCCAGCTGAACCTCGGGGCTGACCGGTGCCTGGCGAATAAACTCGCCGATCGGCAATTCGCCGTAGCCAACGACAAGCTTGTTCTCGCCGAACGTCTCTTCGTCGTAGAACATGCTGCCCTTCAGACCCATGTCTCCATAGTTCGACCACATACCGGCATTTTTTTCGAAGTACCGATCACGATCGATACCCAGCTCCCACAGCAGCCCGGCAGCGACCGTGCTGTAATGCGACGGCGCCTCGACATTGAGTGTCCCGCCATTCACGAGATACGTGTTGCCGTCATGTCGAAACTCGTTTCGCTTCGCATGGCCGCCAAAGTCATCGTGATTGTCGAGGATCAGGATGCGCGAATCAGGACCATGCTGTTTCCTGAAAAAGTAGGCAGCAGACAGTCCGCTCAGGCCCCCACCTACGACGACCAGATCGTAGATGGGGTCTCCCGCGTCAACCGCATTGTACGTTGCGCCATCGCGGGCTGCGTGCGCGACTTCGAAAGATCCATCGTGGCTGCCGCGCATTCCCTGCATGGTTGGCGGATAATAGTCGGGGGGCAATGCAGTGGGATCGAGTAGGTCCTGCGCGACCGCTTCAAGCGGCGAAATCGATGTCCCCGCTGCCAGGCTGAGCGCACAGCCATTCACAAAATCGCGACGGTTGATGCTGGTTTTTCGGCTCATGCTGCCTGTTCCCCCGCAAATAGGCTGCGATCAGTATACGCCAATGCCCGTCCGGCGCAGCCAGCAGTTGGATCACTCTAGCGTTCGAAGACGATATTGCCGCCAACGATGGTCATCAGGATGCGGCCATTAAGGAGCTCGCTCGGGCTTTCGTCAGCAAGAATGAAAGGGTCGACATCCATCACCGTCAGATCCGCCCAACGGCCAATCTCGATGATGCCCGTGTCGTCCTCCCTGAAACTCGCGTACGCGGACCAGCTCGTGTAACCGCGCAGTGCTTCGTCAGAACTCATTCGCTGTTCCGGATACCAGCCGCCCTCGGGCTGAGAGTCCTTGTCCTGTCGCGTTATCGCAGAATGCAGTCCGTAGAAGATGTTGTGATCGGAGCCCGGGTTGTCCGAATTGAAGGTCAAACCAGCACCGGCCTCTCGTAGCGAACGCCACGCATAGGCGCCCAGGATTCGTTCCGGTCCGACTCGTTCCTCTGCCCAGGTCTTGTCCTCCACCGCGTGCGGCGGCTCCAGCGATGCAATGATACCCAGCTGCCCAAGCCGCAAAATGTCATCGGGGTGAATAACCTGCGCATGCTCAATACGATGCCGGTTGTTTCGGGTGGCAGGATCTTCT
>JAQWSV010000254.1 GCA_029243005.1 Woeseiaceae bacterium | reverse complement strand
CGACAAGCTGGCGGTGCCCGATGTAGCCGATAAACTTGGATACGTCTTTGATGCGGTTGCATTGATTCGACGAGAGCTCGATGGTCAGGTGCCACTGATCGGTTTTGCCGGCAGCCCGTGGACTGTCGGCACCTATATGGTCGAAGGGGGATCGAGCCGGGCGTTTCCGACGATTAAAGGATTGGCGAAGGACAGCCCGGGTGCGCTCGAGCAACTTCTGGCAACGGTGGCCACTACGACAACCAATTATCTCAATGCGCAGGTCGATGCTGGTGCACAGGCCATCATGATATTCGACACGTGGGGTGCGGCGCTTGAAGGTGACGATTACCGGCGCTTCTCGCTGAATTACATGCAGTCCATCGTCGACGGATTGCAACGGGAAAAGGACGGTGAACACATCCCGGTCATCCTGTTCACCAAAGGTGCAGGCGAACGTCTGAGCGACATGGTGGAAACGGGCTGCGATGCGCTCGGCGTCGACTGGACGACGACACTGGCGGAAGCCAGACAATACACGGGGGATAAAGTGGCCCTGCAGGGCAATCTCAACCCGGCAATGCTGCGGGAGTCACCGGAGGACATCCGGGATGGCGTTGCGGAGGTGCTTTCGAGCTACGGAAACGGACCCGGTCACGTATTCAACCTGGGCCATGGCATTACGCCGGACATCGACCCCGATCATCTCGGCGCGTGCATTGACGCGGTGCATGAACTGAGCCCGCAATACCATCAATAAGTGATTGCCCGTCCGGCGGGGGATGTTCGCCGATCTACTGGTCACGTAGTTCCCGTCGAAGAATCTTGCCAACATTCGTTTTGGGCAGATCCTCCCGAAACTCAATTTCCTTCGGCACTTTGTAGCGGGTCAGGTTCTCACCGCACCAGGACATGACACCCGCTTCCGTAACCGAGGGATCGCTGCGAACGACAAACAGTTTGACGACCTCGCCGGACTTCTCGTCGGGGATGCCTATAGCGGCAGCTTCCAGCACGCCATCCATTTCCACTACAACGCCTTCGATTTCGTTGGGGTAAACATTGAATCCGGATACGAGAATCATGTCCTTCTTGCGGTCCTCGATGTAAACGAAGCCGTTTTCGTCCATGCGGCCGATGTCACCGGTGCGAAACCAGCCGCCGGGCAGCATGACTTTCGCGGTCTCTTCCGCGTTCTGCCAATAGCCTTCCATCACCTGTGGGCCGCGGACACAGATCTCGCCAAGCTCGGTGTCCTTGCCGTCATCATCGCAAATGCGGACCTCGGTGGATGGAATCGGCATTCCGATCGAACCGTTGAATTCAAGGTTATTGAGGGGATTGATTGTTGCTGCGGGCGAAGTCTCGGTGAGCCCGTAGGCCTGCACGATCGCTTGGCCGGTGGCTTTCTCCCATTGTTTCGAGATGGCTTCCTGGACCGCCATGCCGCCGCCGATCGTCAAGCGAAGCTGACCGAAATCGACCTCGGAGAACCCAGGCTCGTTGAGCAGGGCAGCGAACATCGTGTTGACACCGGTGAAGTAGGTGAACTGTTGCTTCTTCAGCGCCTTTACGAAGCCTGGAACGTCTCGCGGGTTGGTGATCAGAACATTCTCGCCGCCAAGCCACATCATCAGCAGGCAGTTACTCTTCAGCGAGAAGATGTGATAGAGCGGCAGTGCGGTGATCGCCACGATCCTGTCAACGTCATCAAAAGTGCCGCCGGTCCATGCGCAGGTCTGAAAAACGTTATGCACCATGTTCCTGTGACTGAGCATGGCGCCCTTTGACAGGCCCGTCGTGCCGCCGGTGTATTGCAGGAATGCAATGTCGGCGAACCCCAGTTCGACTGGTTGCAGCACCTTGTCCTTACCCTGCCTGAGTGCGTGCCTGAAAGTGATGTCGCCGTCCAGGGACCATTTCGGGACGACTTTCCGGACGTGTCTCAATACGAAATTGGTGATCAGATTTTTTGGCCAGTCAAGCAGGTCACCTACGCCGGTTGTTACGACGTGCTCGACGTTCGTGTTGTCGATCACCTCCTCAAGCGTCGTCGTAAAATTCTCAAGAATGATGATGCAGCGCGCACCGGAGTCTTTAAGCTGGTGCTCGAGTTCACGCGCGGTATAAAGCGGGTTGACATTAACGACGACCAGGCCGGCGCGAAAAATACCACAGAGCGCGATGGGGTACTGGAGTAAGTTCGGTAGCATGATCGCTACTCGTTCGCCTCGCGTCAGCCCGAGTGTATTTTGTAGGTAGCAGGCAAACTGCATCGAGTGCTGGTCGAGCTCCCGGTAGGACATCGACGTGCCCATATTGGAGTAGGCAGGCCGGTCCGCGTATTCGCGAAACGCGAAATCCATCATCTCGCGCAAGGAGCGAAACTCCGGTGTCGGTATCTCCGCCGGGACGCCGGGTGGGTAGGATTTCAACCAGGGTTTTTCCAACGCTTTCAGCTCTCTGATGCGGTCCTGGCAGCAGCGCGCTCCGCCAAGGCTTCGCGGATAATCGGCCACGCATTATCGAGCAATAAAGGCTGGGCTTCTGCATTGGGGTGAATACCGTCATCCTGCATAAGCTCGTCATTCAGTGCGACGCCCTCCATGAAGAACTCGATCCAGGGAACATTGAGCTCGTCTGCCAGCTCCCGGTAGACCCGTTCGAAGGCCTGTGTATAGCGGGGGCCGTAATTCGGTGGAATACGAATGCCGAGCAGGACGACCGATGCGCCGCCGCCGCGGGCGGTCTCGATGATCGCTCGCAGGTTTGCCTTCATGAGTTCGGACGGAAAGCCCCGCAGGCCGTCATTGCCGCCGAGCTCCAGGATGACAAGATCCGGGCTGAAGTTGTTCATCGCCGGGGCTATGCGGGTTCTGCCACCCTCTGTTGTCTCGCCACTGATACTGGCGTTAATCACCCGATGTTCGTAACCTTGGGACTGCAACCGCGATTGCAACAAAGTGGTCCAGGACTGGTCAACATCTAACCCGTATCCGGCGCTGAGACTGTCGCCGAACACTAGGACTGTTGGCCCGCCTGCCGAGTTGGCGGCGATAGCAACGAGACACAGGAATAAGGTCAGTAATCTTCGCATGTCGGACAATTTATCCAGTAAAGACGCGGTACTGGCCGCGAAAAACGTCAGCAAACAGGTTAGCAGCCCTGAAGGTATCCTGACCATCCTTTCGGAGGTCAGTTTTGACATCGATAAAGGCGATTCCGTGGCTGTCGTCGGCGCATCCGGGGCGGGCAAGTCGACCCTGCTGGCGCTCCTTGCCGGTTTAGACTTGCCGACAACCGGCGAAATCTGGCTCGATAGCCATAATTTGACAAATCTTGACGAAGACGGCCGGGCGGCGGTTCGCGCCGCCAGCGTCGGTTTTGTATTCCAGTCTTTTCACCTCGTGCCGTCCCTGAGCGCGCTTGAAAATGTCATGTTGCCGCTTGAGCTGGCCGGCAAGCCGGAGCCACGTAAAGTTGCCGACGAGATTATGAAGAAAGTCGGCCTGGATGAGCGTTGGAGTCACTATCCATCGCAGCTCTCCGGCGGTGAGAAACAACGTGTCGCCATCGCGCGGGCTTTCGCGACAGAACCAGCCGTGCTGTTTGCCGACGAGCCGACCGGTAATCTCGATAGCCGCACCGGGTCGAACATTGTTGAGCTGATGTTCGAGCTGAACCACACGTCGTCGACAACATTGATCCTCGTGACCCATGACAAAACACTGGCGAATCGATGTGATCGTATCCTGGGGCTGGATGCCGGGCGCCTGGTGACCGACGAAAGGGCGGCGGATTGAACGCTGTCCTCTACGCGATCCGCAGCTTCGGTCGAGAATTGCGCTCGGGCGAGGTGGTCGTGCTACTTGCTGCGGTTGCACTCGCTGTGTCCGCCTTAACGGCCGTTGGGTTCCTGACAGATCGCATCGGGCGCGCCGTCGAACGACAGGCTAACGAAATTCTTGCCGCCGACCTTAGGCTGCGAACCCCCGAGCCAGTTCCGGCCGAATGGCACGACGTGGCGGAGCAGTATGACCTTCGCACTGCAGAGACAGCGAGTTTTCCTAGCGTCGTCTTCGCCAGTGACCTGAGTTCACTGGCAACGATCAAAGTAGTCAGTGATGGCTACCCGCTCCGTGGTCAGGTGCGAATAGCCGATGCGCTCTTTGGTGATGAACGCGTGGCCGAAGGCGTACCCGATCGCGGTACGGTATGGGTCGATGGCGCGTTGCTGGCGCGGCTTGGTGTGGGTGTCGGTGATCGTATAGCGGTGGGTGAACTTGATGTCACTGTCGATTCGGTCTTGATGTATCGACCCGATCAATCGATCGGGTTTGCGTCGCTCGCGCCGTCGTTATTGCTAAACATGGAAGACGTGGATGCAACGGGTCTCATCTCCACCGGCAGCCGCGTTCGTTACGCAATGCTAGTGGCCGGCATGGACGATAACGTCGATGCATTCTGGGAGGATATTCAAGACCAACTGTCTGACAATGTACGCAGCCGAAGCCGGGAAGAAGGCAGTGACCGGGCGAACAACGCGGCCGATCGTGCCCAACGATTCCTTTCGCTGACGGCCGTCATCAGTTTGTTGTTGAGCGCAGTGGCAATCGCGATGTCGGCGCGTCGTTTCGCACATCGCCGTATGGATACGGTTGCGTTGATGAAGAGCCTGGGCGCCAGCCAGAAGTTCATTATCTCGGCGGCATCCGTACAACTCATGATGCTCGGAATTATGGGTGTAGGGATCGGCAGCGGCATCGGTTTTCTCGTCGAGCAGGGCGTCACCAACATGCTTGCCGACATCATCCAGAGCGATCTGCCGCCTGTCGGCTGGACGCCGGTATTCCTTGCCTGCGGCAGCGCATTGATTCTGTTGATGGGCTTTGCGATGCCGTCTTTGATTCAGCTCAGGGACACACCGCCTTTACGTGTTTTGCGTCATGACGAGATGCCACCACCGCCGTCACGACTGTTCGTGGCCGGAACGTCACTCATTGCGGTCGCCGTTATGCTCTACCAGGCAATCGGGGACGGGCTGATGTTGCTGATCGTTCTCGGTGGTATGGGTGTCGTATCCACGGCTCTTTATGCAGCAGGTCGTGGTCTCGTGATCGTGATGGGTCGGTCACGCGGTGGCGTTGGCATTGCCTGGCGCTACGGCCTCGCAAACGTCGCGCGACGTGGCCGGGACAGTGCCGTGCAGGTGGTTGCCTTCGGTCTCGGCCTGACGGTTCTGCTGCTGCTCACACTGGTTCGTACGGACTTGCTGGACGTTTGGCAACAGACCCTGGACGAAAGTGCGCCGAACCAGTTCATGATCAATATCCAGCCCCAGGAGCGGGAGTCCATCGCATCGATCTACACGAGTTACGGACTGGATTCGCCCGAATTCGTGCCTATGGTTCGTGCGCGCATGACCTATATCAATGGCGAAGACGTCAACGAGCGTGAGTACCCGATCGAAGACGGTGAGTGGATGGCAAAACGCGAACAGAACCTCTCCTGGGCAGAGTCCATCGCGCCAACAAACAAATTGATGGAAGGTGAGTGGTGGCCGGAGGACTACTCGGGGCCGCCGCTGGTTTCACTGGAGCAGGAAGCGGCGCTGGAACTCGGCGTGACGATGGGTGATGTGCTTGCCTATAACGTTGCCGGTCAGACAGTCGAGGCAACAGTTGCGAATACCCGTGAAGTGAATTGGGACTCGTTCCAACCGAACTTCTTCATGGTGTTTTCACCAAACGCGCTCGACGGTTACCCGGCGACCTTTATCTCGGGCACTAGAGTGCCGGACGATAAACGCGAGGCACTCGTGCAACTCGTGCGTACGCACCCCACGGTTTCCGTAATAGATATTGATTCAATCCTACTGCAGGTCAAAGGCATCATTGACAAGGCGAGCCTCGCTGTACAGGCCGTGTTTGTGTTTACGCTCGCTGCCGGTATCGCGGTACTGTTCGCGGCGGTGCAGTCGACTATCGATGAGCGCCGTTTCGAGAGTGCGATGTTGCGCGCCCTGGGTGTCAGGCGACGGACCGTACTATCGGGCGTGCTTACGGAATTCGCGGCGCTTGGCTTTGCGGCCGGCCTGCTTGCCTCCGCCGGGGCGTCGATTCTCGCGGCCATTGTGTCCATACAGTTGTTCGAGCTCGATTACACGTTTAATGGCATGCTGTGGGTTGCCGGGCTCGCCGGCGGTATCGCTCTCGTATGTGCGAGTGGCTTCGTGGCCGCTCGTGGCGCCATCAATGCACCACCGGTTGATGTTCTAAGAACTGCGTGATCGACTCAGTAGTGGGGACTTAGACGGATCTGCTTATTGTTTGTCACGGAATAATCCGGATGCGGAACTGAGAATTAACGGCCAGGTGCTCGAATCCGGATCGATCATCTCGAAGTGGCCCGACTCCGTCGCCTCAACCATTTGAACATTGTCGCCACGGGCCTTCGCTATCTTGTAGTAACTCAAGCCTGCAGGCGCCCAAACTGAGTCGTATTTGCCGATGATCAGTAATTGCGGCAGGTCATCGGCAGACAGTTCGACCGGGTCAGCCCAGCGATAACGATCGGGGTATTCATTGGGCGATCCGCCCATTAGTTGATCAATGACGTCGCCACAAAACTCCGTCGCATGCAGTCCGCGCAAATCGGCGGCAGGTGCCAACCCGAGAACGCCACGCATGGAAAGCGGGTCTTCGACGCAGAGTTCAGTATCGGCCGGTATGTTGCGCCGCGCCGCTGCCCATATCGCAAGATGACCACCGGCCGAGTGACCCATCGTGATTACCTGTGCCAGGTCCAGCGCATATTGGTCAGCGATGTTGCGCAAGTGATCCACGCCCTTACCGATATCGAGAAAGGTGCCGGGCCAGCAACCCCCCTCATTACCCACGCGCCGGTACTCGAGCGACCAGGTCGCGATCCCGTTGCGGGCCAACGCATCCGTCAACTTGTCGGAATGCGAGATGTCGAATTCGGCTTTCCACTGTCCGCCGTGGATGAAGATAGCGACAGGGTGCGGGCCATCGCCGTCCGGCAGGCGCAGATCGCAGAATTGGAGTGGATCGTCGCCATAGGCGATCCGGTGATCGGGCGGTGGATGTGGAAAGTCCGCTAGGTCCGCCGACGTCATATGCGCTTTACTCAATCCCGCCCTCCAGAACGGTTCATGAAAGCTGCCTTAACACTGAGTACTGCGAAGTTTTCGTTTCAGAAACACATTTGCCCTTCGCAGAGATACCAGCTTCGTGTACTGACCGCGGGTCACCTGTGACCAGCGGGTGCCATTCAGGCAGTTCCTCACCTGCCGCCAACAGCCGATAGGCGCAGGTGCCCGGCAACCAATCAAATGTCCCGGGTTCATCGACTGTCAGAACCAGGCAAGTTGAAACCCGTTTCGCGCGATTGACGTAGTCAATGCAGCGGCAGGCATCGGTGTCGAGCAACCTGCAGGCAACATCTGTGAAATAGACGTTGCCTGTTTTCTCGTCCTCGAGCTTCTGCAGGCAGCACAATGCACAGCCATCGCAGAGTGACTCCCACTCTGTTCTTGACATCTCGGCCAATGATTTGCGTTTCCAGAACTCGTCGGCCATCTTTCAGCTTCCAATCTCAGATGACACCATACCTTATGAAAGCCGCTTTCCTAGATTTTGCAACCGTTGGATCTGACGAGCTCGACGATTCGCCATTGCGTGAGCTGACAGATGAGCTTCACGTCTATGACAATACGCCCGCCGAGGAAGTTGTCTCACGAATCGACGGGGTCGACATCGTCTACATCAACAAGATCCGGATGACGCGCGAGATCATCGAAGGCGCCGGGACGCTAAAGTTCATCGGCCTTGTGGCGACGGGAGTCGACAACGTAGATCTCGAAGCCGCAAGGGAACAGGGGGTTGCTGTCTGCAACATACGCGCCTACTGCACGAACTCGTTAGTCGAGCATGTGTTTGCGATGTTGTTGTCGTTGAGTCATAGCTTGGGGCTCTATCATGACAGCGTGAGGCGTGGTGACTGGGCCAACGCAGTCAACTTCTGCATGCTGGACTATCCATTGCGCGAACTGTCTGCCATGACGATGGGTATCGTGGGACACGGCATACTCGGTAGTAATGTCGCCCGTGTCGCGGAAGCATTCGGAATGGATGTGCGCATCTCTGCAAGGCCCAGTAGCGATGAGCTCGAACCGGGAAGAACGCCATTCGCCGACATTCTCACCGAATGTGATGTTATTTCGCTTCATTGTCCGCTGACCGACGATACGCATAAGCTGATCGGTTGGCCGGAGCTCGAACAAATGAAGTCTTCGGCGATCCTGATCAACACGGCGCGGGGTGGTCTGGTCGATTCAGTCGCCCTCGTCGATGCGTTGGCCAAAGGTGCGATTGCTGCTGCCGGTATTGATGTGTTGTCGCAGGAACCGCCCGTCGATGGCGATCCATTGCTAGATTACCAGGGAGACAATCTGATCGTTACGCCGCATATCGCCTGGGCGAGTGTTGAAGCGCGGCAGAATGCCATTGATGAAGTTGCGAAGAATGTGGCGGCTTACCTGGCCGGGGAAGAGCGAAACCGGGTTGTGTAATTCGCTTGGCGCGCGATCGTTGTTCAGTGTCGGTGTTTAGCCCGTGTTCTGCAGGCCCTGCGCAATACCGTTTACCGAAGCCAGCAACGTATTCAACAATTGCTCGTCTTCGCAGTTCGTATCTCGCCAGCGACGCAACAGGTCCACCTGCATCAGGCTCATCGGGTCGACGTAGGGATTTCTCAGCATAATCGCGCGTTGCAGTGTGAAATCTCTTTCGAGCAACGTCTCTTCCTCAGAATACTTGAGAATGAGGTCTCGCGTTCGCTCGAATTCCTCCTCGATGATCGGGAAGAATTGTCGGTGCAGGTCACCCGCCAGTTCAGAATAGAGTTTTGCTATCCCGAGGTCTGCTTTCGCGAGCACCATTTCGGCATCCGCCACCAGCGCTCGCAGGAAATACCATTCACGGAACATGTCGCGAAAGACATCGTCATCGAATTGTTTGCTGGCGGCTTCGATGCCGCTACCGATACCGAACCATCCAGGCAAAATCAGACGACTCTGCGTCCAGGCGAACACCCAGGGAATTGCTCGAAGGTTCTCGACGCCGTCGCCCTGGCGCCGTGATGCCGGCCTCGAGCCGATGCGCATGCGTTCGATCAGGTCGATCGGCGTGGCAAGTCGGAAGTATTGATAAAACTCGGGCGTTTCGAAGACAAGCTTGCGATAGGTATGGCGACTGACATCGGCGATGACCTGCATCATGTCATGCCACTCTTCCTTGTCATTGCCCCGATGCTCCGGCAATGCCGTTGCCAGTGCGACAGAGCCCGTCATTTGCTCCAGCGTGCGCAGGGCAATACCCCGCAGGCCGTACTTCTCATTGATGATCTCACCCTGCTCGGTGACGCGGAGATGGCCATTAACAGTGCCGGGCGGCGCCCCCAAAACGGCGGTATGTGTCTTGCCACCCCCGCGGCTGATCGTTCCGCCGCGGCCATGAAACAGGTGCAATTCGATGTCCCGCCCGGAGACCACGTTGACGAGATCGACCTGTGCGTTCTGAAGCGCCCATCGAGCTGATGCGAGACCCGAGTCTTTGTTGCTGTCCGAATAGCCGATCATCACGGTCTGCTCGTTGTCTCTTTGCCGCAGGTGTTCGCGATACAGATCGTTGTCCAGCATTTGTTTGAGAATGTCGGTGCCTTTTTGTAGGTCATCGACAGTTTCGAGGAGTGGTGCGATGTCCAAAGGCACCTCATCGCGGCGGTTGTGTAACTCGCTCCAGTTCGCCAGCAGCAAGACTGACAGGATATCGTCGGCACCCTGAGTCATGCTGACAATAAAAGCGCCGATAGAGCGCGGACCGTACTTGCGGCGGCAGAACGCGATAGCCTGGAATACGGCGAGGGTCTTTCGCGCAAGAACGCTTTGCTGATCGCTCACGGAGTCGCGCGAACGGATGGCTTCGACGATGCGTTTAAGCCTTACCGACGCATCCATTTCCAGCCAGTCGTCCTCGCCAATGAGCTCGCCAACTACCTTCCTGAGTACCAGCGCGTCCTGCCTGACGTCCAGTGTCATGAAATGAAAGCCAAAGGTCTCGATCCGACGCAGGAGCCTGCTTACTGCGAAAAGCCCGGCATGCTGTCCCTTATTGCTAGCAAGACTCTTTGACACGAGTGCAATGTCGTCATACAGCTGGTCTGCCGATTCGTAAGGATAAGCATCGTCATCATAGGTCGCCTGAAGGCGTTCCTGCACGAGACGCAGGAATACGCGGTAGGGCATCTCCCGATGCCGCGCGGGCAACGAGTGATAGGCGTGCTGGAAGACGCCGCGATAATGCTCGATCCGCTCCAACACTTCCGGCTCGATATCAGTGCGGCCCGCGGTCTGGCTGAGCTTTTCCGAAATTGAAGCGCATTCCCGGTAGTAGAGATCGAGAATCAGGGAACGCTGCCGGGCCATCGTCGAGCGAATGGTTTTCGCATTGACGTTCGGATTGCCGTCCATGTCGGCGCCGACCCAGGACGCAAAACGCACGATGGGTGGCACCGATACATTCTGGCCTTCCGTATCATAGACCCGACTGATCGCGTTCTCGATGTCTTCGTAGAAAGGCGGCATCGCCTTGTAGAGCACGTCGGTCATGAAGAAGAGTACGTGCTCGAGTTCATCGGCAACCGTCATCTGCTCGGACGGGTGTTCGTTCGTTTGCCAGCCGGTCGTCATTTCCAGGCGGATGTTCTGCAAGCAGACGTAGGTCTCCTGCGCCGTCATCGTCGGGTTCAGCATATCGATGAGGCGCCGGACGATATTCTGTTCTTTACGCAGGATGGTGCGGCGGGTGGGTTCGGTCGGATGTGCGGTAAAGACCGGCTCGATACGCAAACCGCTCAACAAAGACTTCAGCGCGCCTAGATCAAGGCCTGCCGCCTTGAGTTTGACCAACGTCTCCTCGAGACCGCCCGGCTGGTATTGCCCGTATTCCTGCAGGTATTCGCGGCGACGACGAATGCGATGCACCTTCTCGGCGGTATTCACCATCTGGAAGTAGGTCGAAAACGCGCGAATGACTTCCATCGCCAGTGACAGGTCCAGATTGCGGACCAGTTCGGCCAGCCCCTCTCCGGGGCGCTCGTTATCTTCACGGCGGCGTATCGAACGCAGGCGGGCATTCTCGACGAGCTCGAAAAGCTCCGGCCCACCCTGGTCCCGTAAGAGATCACCAACCAGCGTGCCGAGAATACGCACATCGTCTCGGAGCGGCTGGTCCTTCGTTTCGAAGGTGATGTCCTGTCTGCGAAGTTCCTTGCGCATGGGGTGCTGTTGGTCGATCAGTCCCGGAAGTTGTCGTATTGTAGAGGCAGGCCGGCATCAGCGTCTTTCAACAAGGAGATGATCGATTGCAGGTCATCGCGTTTCTTACCGCTGACGCGTAGCTTGTCACCCTGGATCGAGGTTTGAACCTTTATCTTGCTTGCTTTGATTTTCTTGACGAGATCCTTGGCGAGTGGCGTGTCGATACCCTGGCGCATGATGACCTTCTGTCGCGCCTCGGTTCCGGAAATCTCCGGCTCCTCTTCCTTGAGACAGGCGACATCGATGCCGCGCTTGGACAGCTTCTGACGCAGCATATCCATCATTTGCTTGAGCTGAAAATCCGACTGGGTCGTCAGTGCGATGACATCGTTCTCTAGCTCGAACTTCGAGCCGGTCCCTTTGAAATCGAAGCGATTACTAACCTCGCGATTGGCCTGATCAACAGCATTGGCAGCTTCATGAGCGTCGAATTCGCTCACAACATCGAAAGATGGCATTGGTGTCTCCTGGTTCTTCTTGTTCTTATGTTTCGTCAGTTGCGAGCGACTCGATCAGCCCAGGTGTCTCGGCCAGCAACCCGGATACCAGCTTGGTGAAAGGATTCTGGAGTGTCACATAGTGCTCGCCCATACCCGGTCCTGTAAACCCGGTAGGGATGTGGCGGACGCGCCTCCTGCCTTGGCCCTGAACGGCATGCACGCCCCGATACCTCGTAGCCCAAGCCAATTGTAACGCAACGGCCGTTTCTGAGTGTGTCGGGTCAAATTGTGGGCACCGGGGCGGCGGTCCGCTTGGACGCTCGCTGGCACACCACGGAGTTTCAGCTGGAATGTTATGTAATTCAAGTACTTAAATCGTCGGTCCTATGCGATCATCCAGGCGTCACAAAGCACGTCGCGCGTTGCAGCCGGGGTATGAGTGATATACGGTCAGTCCTCTTCAGTTTTAATCGGGCAGCCTCCCGACACATAAGAACAAAACCACGAGAATTGATTGCAAGCTGTAACGCCAGACATCCACGGAATCGCTGTCCTTTTGCTGACAGTCGTCGCGCTGTTTCTATTCACGCGTGACTGGCTGCCGCTTGAAACATCGAGTCTCGCAATACTGATCATCCTCACTGCGGGTTTTCAGTTGTTTCCCTACGAAACGGGTGGCGAGCCCATGGGGCCCGTGCAGTTTTTTGAGGGTTTCGGCAATGAGGCATTGATTACGATTTGTGCGCTGATGATCGTCGGCAAGGCGATGGAAACGACAGGTGCACTGCAGCCACTGGCGACAATTGTCAGTAGCGCTTGGTCGACACGTCCTCTGCTGGCAACGCTCGTAACCCTATTCGCCGCTGGCATCCTCAGCGCGTTCCTGAACAACACGCCAATCGTCGTTTTGCTGTTGCCTATCCTGGTCGGCGTCTCCATGCGCGTTAAGTTTCCAGTGTCGGATGTGATGTTACCGATGGGGCTGGCAACGATTATTGGTGGCATGTCGACGACCATTGGCACGTCAACCAACTTGCTGGTCGTCGGAATTTCGCGGGACATGGGTCTCATCGAATTCGGTATGTTCGATTTCTTCCTGCCTGTTGCTATCGTTGGTGGCGTCGCAATTGTTTTCCTGTGGCTCGTGGCACCCAGGCTCTTGCCTGACAGGTTGCCACCGCTTGCGGATACGACCCCGCGGGTTTTCAACAGCCAGTTGTTTATCAAGGAGGACAGCTTTGCGGCCGGCAAGACCATTTCGGAAGTGCTGGCGAAGACAAATGGCCAGATGCGGATCACCAAGATTCAGCGCAGCGAATCACTTTTTCTTGCCAAGTTGCCGTCGGTGACATTGCAGCCCGGAGATCGATTGTTCGTAAATGACTCTCCCGAGAATCTGAAGCACTACGAAGGTTTGCTGGGTGCGACGCTCTACAACGTATCTGACAGCGAGCATCCGATTGATGAGGACACGCCACTAAAAGCTGAAGGTCAGCAGCTCGCGGAAGTCGTCGTGACACGCGGCTCGCCGCTTCACTTGCGCACGCTTGCTACCGCTCGATTCAGTGCGAGCTACGGATTGCTGCCTCTGGCAATTCATCGTGCCCGTGCGCCCAGTTCACAGGTTACCGGCGACCTGAATACGATCCGCCTGCGCGCTGGTGATGTCCTTCTGGTGCAGGGAATGCGGAATGCCATCGATACGCTGAAGTCCAGCGGCAACATGCTGGTGCTCGATGGTACGACGGACCTGCCACACACGCAGCTTGCCAATCGAGCGCTTGCTGTGATGGGTTTTGTGGTCGCGGCTGCAGCGACGGGCCTGATGCCGATTTCTGTAAGCGCACTGATTGGGGTCGGCCTGATGATTGCGCTCAACTGCCTGAGCTGGCGCGATGCCGGTAACGCACTGTCGACACAGGTTGTCATGATCATTGTCACCAGTCTTGCGCTGGGCAAGGCGCTGATGGGTACAGGTATGGCGGATTACCTTGCGATCGGGTTTGCGAATGTCGTCTCCGATTTGCCGATACCCGTCATCCTCTCTGCGTTCATTTTGATCATGACCGTCCTGACCAATGTCGTGTCGAACAATGCAGCGGCTGTCATCGGCACGCCCATTGCGGCCGCTATCGCGACGCAGCTGGGTACCGACCCGATACCATTTGTTCTGGCCGTATTGTTCGGTGCAAACATGAGCTTCGCGACGCCGTTCGGCTATCAGACCAACCTTTTGATACTCAGCGCCGGTGGTTACAAGTTTTCCGACTTCCTGCGCGTTGGCATACCGCTGACCATCGTCATGTGGCTCGGCTTTTCGTTCCTGTTGCCTGTGCTCTATGATCTCGGCTAGCCTCGTCGACCAGAGCCCAAGCTTTCTGGGGAAACTATCGGTTGACCTCACAGGTCACGACAGTGATACTCGTCTACATGACATTGCATGCAACGAACAACCGCAGCTGGTGGTGGCTGTCCCACAAGGAGGGGCAGCTTAGTCGCGTGTAGCTAACACAAAACGAACCGAAGAGGCCCGTCTCCACTGAAAGTGCAGACGGGCCTTTGTTTATGGGTAAACGATGCAAGCACTATTCGACATTGCCGCTGATCTTGATACGCCGGTATCGGCATATCTCAAGCTGAAGGAGCTGAAGCCGCGCTATCTCCTCGAGAGTGTGGAGGGGGGTGAGCGACTCGCACGATATTCCTTCCTAGGGTTCGGCGACGCCCTGGATTTGCGGCTTGACGAAGCGGGGCTGCGCATAGGAGATGAGCTCCGCCCACATCCGACTGATTGCCACGAATACCTCTATGCATTGCGCCATGCGATGCGGAGCGCGCCTGTACTTAGGCCGCATGTCGAAGGGTTGCCGTTTTCGGGCGGACTGGTTGGCGTGTCCGGCTACGACGTTGTGAGGTTGTTCGAAAAACTGCCGCACACTACGTCGCCACATGCCGGAATACCGGAAGCAGCATTCTGCGCGACTTCATCCGCACTGGTGTTCGATCACCTGACGCGTCGGGTCGCCCTGCTGCATGACGGTGCAGAAGCGGAGCGTGCAGCACTGCGGAAGGAAGTGATTCATTTGTTACGCGGGGCCATCCCGACCAATGGCGATGAGGTTTCGATCTCCTCCCCGGAAGCTGGGATGACCGATGCTGAGTACGCGGACCGGGTTGAAGCTTGCAAGGAGTACATCGCCTCGGGCGACATCTACCAGATTGTTATCTCGGTCTTGTTCAAAGGGCGCAGTAATGTGTCGCCATTCGAGGTCTATCGCGCGCTGCGATTACTCAATCCGTCCCCCTATATGTTCTTCTTCGAGTTTGGCGATTTAAAGGTGGCAGGGTCGTCGCCGGAGGCCCTCGTTCGCCTGCACGGCCGCACAGCCTCCCTTCGACCTATCGCCGGTACGCTGCCGCGTGGGCAGTCGCAAGAGGAGGATCTCAGAAACGAACGGGACCTGCTGGCGGATCCGAAGGAGTCTGCTGAGCATGTCATGCTCGTCGACCTCGCACGCAATGATCTTGGTAGGGTTGCGACGGCGGGGAGCATAATCGTCGATCCCTATCGCGCGATCGAACGCTACAGTCATGTCATGCATATCGTCAGTGGTGTTCAGGGTGAACTCGCACCGGAATACGACGCCTTCGACCTGTTTGCGGCGAGCTTCCCTGCGGGGACATTGGTGGGTGCACCGAAAGTGCGCGCCATGCAAGTCATCGAGGAAATGGAGGCGACCGGGCGCGGACTATATGCTGGAACTGCCGGTTACTTTGGTTCGAGCGGCGACATGGACCAAGCGATTACCATTCGAACGCTTGTGTTTAATGGCGATGAATACAGCTTCCAGGCAGGCGCGGGCATCGTGGCAGACAGTATTCCGAAGAGGGAGTACCAAGAAGTCCTAGCGAAGAGTGCAATCCTTCGGCGTGCGCTTGAGATTGCAGGAGAGGGATTATGAGCAACGTAAAGATGCTCTTGATCGACAACTACGACTCGTTCACATACAACCTTGTGCAAGCGTTTCGGACTTTGGGCGCCGAGGTTCTCGTCTATCGAAATGATGAGATCGACATTGCCCGTGCACTGGAACTGAATCCAAGTCATTTGTGTATTTCACCGGGGCCGGGCACGCCTGACGATGCCGGTGTGTCGCTGGCAATGATCGATGCTTTCAGCGGCAAGATACCGATGCTGGGCGTTTGCCTCGGCCATCAGTGCTTGGTGCAGCATCATGGAGGTAATATCGTGCGCGCCGGGAGAATCATGCACGGCAAAACGTCGCAGGTAAGCTGGAAGGACAGCAACTTGTTTGATGGCATGTCGCAGCCTTTCGAAGCGGGGCGTTACCATTCGCTTTGTGCCGAAGATCAGTCATTGCCGGATGAACTGATTGTCACTGCGAAAACGGGTCGCGGCGAGATCATGGGCGTCAGGCACCGTTCGCTCGATGAGGATGGCGTGCAGTTCCACCCAGAGTCTGTGCTGACACCCGAAGGCGACATACTGATGGCAAATTTCCTCAAGCGAGGCCTATGATGAGTACGAATTACTCAGCGCTGCTTGACCGGCTGTTGAACGGAGAATCGCTTGCCGAAAGCGAGGCGGGCCTGTTAATGCACGATCTTGCGGGCGGTGAGCTGGATGCGGCGCTTGCCGGTGCTCTGCTCGCCGGATTACGCGCCAAGGGTGAAACTGCAGACGAAATTAGGGGTTTTGCGACAGCCATGCGTGAGCTGGCGCTGGACCCGGGTGTTCCCGATGGTCCGCCTGTGGTCGATAGCGTGGGTACCGGGGGAGATGGGTCTGGCAGCCTTAACCTGTCTACCGGCAGCGGCGTTCTGGCCGCGGCTGCGGGGGCACGTGTCGTCAAGCATGGGAACCGGTCTGTCTCTTCAAAATCCGGCAGCGCCGATATGCTTGAGTGCCTAGGTATGCCGATGCCTCTCTATGCAGAAGCAAGTATTGATTGCCTGCAAGCGCTAAATTTCACATTCCTGTTTGCGCCGGGTTTTCACCCGGCGATGAAAGCAATCATGCCAGTACGCGGTGCACTCGGCGTGCGTACTGTATTTAATATCCTTGGCCCGCTGGCCAATCCCGCTGCGCCGCCTTAC
>JAQWSV010000247.1 GCA_029243005.1 Woeseiaceae bacterium | reverse complement strand
ATGGTGCGAATTCCAGTATGCCGTTTTCGGTGCATCACAACGTCGATCATCCGCTGGCGCTTTACGGTGCGACCAAGAAGTCCAATGAACTGATGGCGCATAGCTATTCCAATCTTTACGAATTACCGACAACCGGACTTCGATTTTTTACGGTCTACGGTCCCTGGGGCCGGCCGGACATGGCGCTCTCCCTGTTCACGAAGAACATCATCGAGGGCAAGCCTGTCGATGTCTTTAATTACGGTAAACACCGGCGCGATTTCACCTATATCGACGATATCGTCGAGGGTGTCATCCGAACGATGGATCATACGGCACAGGCAAACGCTGACTGGGATGCAACGTCGCCTGATCCAGGTACCAGTCGAGCGCCCTATCGCATTTACAACATCGGCAATCAGGCGCCCGTTGAGTTGATGCGCTATATCGAGGTCATTGAAGGCTGCCTTGGCAAGAAAGCAGACACCAGACTTCTGCCCATGCAGGCGGGCGACGTACCGGATACCTGGGCCGATACACGGGCGCTTGAGGAGGATGTCGGTTACCGACCGTCAACGCCAATTGAAGCGGGCGTCAGGAAGTTTGTCGAGTGGTATCTCGACTTCTATGACGTGACGGTCAACTGACATGAAGGCAGTCGCATTGTCACCGGCGTACCCGACAGACCTGCCTGTGTGGGAGTCCCTGTCGGCACATTTCAAAAATGACATGCGGTCCCGGCGGATTAGTGACCTGTTCCGCAACAATCAACAACGCTTTGACAGTTACTCCCTCGAGGCTGGCGATCTGTTCCTCGACTATTCCAAGAACATCATCAACGCAAACACGAGGGAGTTGCTGATCCAACTGGCGCGGGAGGCCAAGGTGCCCGCAGCGATCGAGGCAATGTTCATGGGCGAGCCGATCAATGTGTCCGAAGGTCGCTCGGTCTTGCATGCCGCTTTGCGTTCGAAGTTGTCCGATGAAGTCGCGCTGGGCGTGCCGGGTGTCAGTGAGATCTGGGACGTGCTCGAAAAGATGACCGCCTTCGTTAACGGGGTGCACGCCGGAGACATTCATGGCGTCAACGGTCGACGCTTCAAGAACATCGTCAATATCGGTATCGGGGGCTCTGATCTCGGCCTGGTAATGGCTAGTCGCGCACTACGCAACTATTGGCAGCCTGGCATCAATTTTCACAGCGTCTCGAATGTCGATGGCACCCAGCTCGTCGATCTGTCCGCACAACTGAATCCCGAAGAGACATTGTTTGTCATTTGCTCGAAGTCGTTTACGACCCAAGAAACGATGGTCAATGCGAACGCGGCGAGCGAGTGGATCACCGACCGGCTTGGCGGGGGCGCGGTCGAACATCATTTCGCCGCGGCGTCGACTAATCACGAAGCAATGGATTTGTTTGGCATCAATCCGGATTATCGATTCAGCTTTTGGGACTGGGTTGGTGGTCGCTATTCAATCTGGTCGGCTGTCGGCCTGTCACTCGCACTGACTATCGGTGTGGACCGATTCTCGGAGATGCTTGCCGGTGCGCGGCGGATGGATCAGCATTTCCGCACCGTGCCTTTGGATCAGAACATGCCGGCTCTGCTGGCGCTGATTGGTATCTGGTACAACAACTTCTTTGGGTCGGAGTCCCAAGCCATCCTGCCGTACGATAACCGGCTGGATCGACTCCCGGCTTTTCTGCAGCAATTACAGATGGAATCGAGCGGCAAGGGTGTCCGGACCGACGGCCAACCTGTGCAGTCGCAGACGGGCGGTATCATCTGGGGCGAGGCAGGCTCCAACGCGCAGCATTCGTTCTATCAGCTCTTGCACCAGGGTACGAGGTTCGTGCCAGTTGACTTCATTCTTCCGTTGCAGTCATCGGGTGCCTCCCAGCAGCAGCATGACCTCGCCATCGCCAACTGTCTCGCACAGAGTGAGGCATTGATGGATGGCTTCAGTATGGACGACGAGCCACATCGGACACACCCTGGCAGTCGGCCTAGCAACACGATCCTGATGTCGCAATTATCGCCGAGCAGCCTCGGTCAGCTGATTGCATTGTACGAGCACAAGGTGTTCGTCGAAGGTGTGATCTGGGGCATCAATTCCTTCGATCAGTACGGTGTGGAGCTAGGCAAGCGGTTGGCAGGCGACGTGGCCCCGGCCGTATCAGGAAAGGCGGATTATCGTGGCGAAAACCCGTCGACACGGCGATTGCTCGAACGCCTGTTGAGCGAACGCCAGCGAGGCAGGGCAGGATGACATAATTACCGGCGCGCGCGGGCGCGAAAAATGTGTGACCGCTGTCACATCGCCTGTGACGAACACTGGCGCGGAAGCCGGGACGGGAGTCCTGTAAGCTTGCGATGGTTCCCGGTACAACAACAATAGTGAACAGGATCTGGAGGGATTCTTGGCTAAAATCGCATTAATAACCGGCGTAACCGGGCAGGACGGGGCGTACCTGGCTGAGTTGCTGTTGGAGAAAGGGTACGAGGTGCATGGCATCAAGCGCCGTGCGTCGTCCTACAACACAGAAAGGGTGGATCATCTCTACCAGGACCCCCACGAAGATGATCGGCGCTTCATCCTCCACTACGGCGACCTGACGGACACGACCAACCTGATTCGTATTATCCAGGAAGTGAGTCCGGACGAAATTTACAACCTGGGCGCACAGAGTCACGTTGCCGTGTCCTTTGAAATGCCCGAGTACACCGCCAATGTGGACGGCCTCGGAACCCTGCGAATTCTCGAGGCGATCCGGTTGCTGGGCATGACAGACACATGTCGTTTCTACCAGGCATCCACCTCGGAGCTTTTCGGAAAGGTCCAGGAAACCCCGCAAACCGAGGCCACGCCCTTTTATCCACGGTCCCCGTACGGGGCAGCGAAGCTTTATGCCTACTGGATTACCGTCAACTACCGGGAAGCCTATGGTATGTATGCCTGCAACGGAATCCTGTTCAACCACGAATCACCGATTCGTGGCGAGACTTTCGTAACGCGCAAGGTGACCCGGAGCTTGGCCCGCATCAAGGTGGGCATCGAAGACCGACTATACCTCGGTAACCTCGATGCCCGGCGTGACTGGGGCCATGCCAAGGACTATGTATACATGCAGTGGTTGATGCTGCAGCAGGAGAAGCCCGAGGATTTCGTGATTGCGACCGGTACCCAGCACTCGATCCGTGACCTCGTCAATACAGCGGCGGCGGCGCTCGAGATGAATATTGAGTGGCAGGGTAACGGTCAGGACGAAGTCGGCATCGACGCCGATACGGGCCAGACGATAGTCAGTATCGATCCCAAATATTTTCGCCCCACCGAGGTTGAGACCTTGCTTGGTGACGCCCGATACGCGAGGGAGAAGCTCGGCTGGGAGCCGAAGGTTTCCTTCGAAGAACTCGTTCAGGAAATGACGGCGTCGGATCTCCAGGATGCGGAAAAGGTCAAGCATATTCGCGATGGCGGGTACGACGTGCCAAAGCGTCGTGAATAAGTCTGATGTTATATACGTTGCCGGGCACCGAGGCCTGGTAGGTTCCGCAATTGTTCGGCGCCTGGAATTGGGTGGATTCTCGAACATCGTCGTTCGAGGCCGATCTGAGCTGGACCTGACGGATTCGGGATCGGTTGGAGCGTTCTTCGACGAAACATCGCCTGATCGCGTCTTCCTGGCGGCAGCCAGGGTCGGAGGGATCGCTGCCAACGACGCCTACCCGGTCGAATTCCTGCTTGAAAACCTGAAGATTCAAAATAATGTGCTGGAACACGCCCACCGAAGCGGGGTTGGCAAGCTGCTGTTCCTAGGGTCGTCCTGTATCTATCCGCGCATGGCGCCGCAGCCTATCGCTGAGAACAGCTTGTTGACCGGCCCTTTGGAAAAGACGAACCAAGCCTATGCGATCGCTAAGATCGCAGGACTCAAGCTTGTGGAGGCCTACCATACTCAGTACAGCCGCGAGTTCATCAGCGCTATGCCAACGAATCTGTACGGTCCGCACGATAACTTCGACCTCGAAACCAGCCACGTTCTGCCGGCGCTTCTGCGCAAGTTTCATGAGGCGAAAACTGCCGGCGCGGATTCGGTGGAAGTGTGGGGGACGGGCAAGCCGTTGCGTGAATTCCTGCATGTTGATGACCTGGCGGATGCCTGCGTATTCCTGATGGACAACTACAGTGAGCCGGAATTGATCAATGTCGGTTATGGTGACGAGATTTCGATCGGCAATCTCGCCCGACTGATTGCCGCGACTGTCGGTTTCGGTGGCACGCTTGAATTCAATACTTCACGGCCGGACGGTACGCCCCGGAAACTCATGGATTCGTCGCGACTGTTTGCAATGGGCTGGAAACCATCCGTTACACTCGAGGATGGCATCGCATCGACCTATTCATGGGCCCTCGACCACGAATTTGCGGGAAATTCCTAAAATTGACCTATTTGCAAAGTCCTTCGCCGACAGGTAGTTGACATAATTTAGTTAAATGATATGAAGAAAAATGCTGTAAATCTTTGATTTTAAACTGTTGAGCCATCCTGCAACCTGCGGTAGGCTCAACTTGGAAGTGTGACGCATTTCACGCTTGCAACAGGACCTTATGCTCAGACCCGAGACCCGGTCTCCTGTACTCTCTTCATTAACTGCACCGATCCATGCTGGCATAGCTTGGAAGCAGGATCGGCGTCACGACGCGTAACGAAAAGTAGCCTAGGTAATATGGAATTTAGCCCCTCATCGTCTTTTTCGCGGTTACGAAAATACCTTGTGCGGCTGTTGCCGCTTATCACCCTGTTCGTTGCAGCGCCAGCCTATGCGCAAGCGCCAACGGTAACGCTCACCGCGCCGGCAGATGGGACGACCTATGCCATTGGCACTAGCATCAATTTCACCGCGTCAGCGACTGATGTCGAGGACGATGACACGACCCTGACTTCCGCAATTGCCTGGTCTTCGAGTCTTGATGGCGCG
>JAQWSV010000234.1 GCA_029243005.1 Woeseiaceae bacterium | reverse complement strand
GCTGACACGACCTCTGCCAGATACCCGAGCTCAGTACGCGACGCGTCCTCGGGCGAGAACTCGATGTCGTCGCAGAGCTCCCTGGCCATCCGGATCGCGCCAACCGCGTTCTTGATGATTTCCTCTTTCGCCATCTTGAGCTTGTACTGGCGATGAATTGCGCTCGTGGCGACAAACACGTGAATACGGTGCTTGTCTGAGCCCTTGACGGCGTTGTGCGCTTTTTCTATATCGTCCGGATTGCAGCGAGCAAGGCCGCAGATAGTCGGCCCATGGTTTTCATTGGCGATGGCCTTGACCGCATCAAAGTCCCCGGGCGACGCGGCCGGAAAGCCAGCCTCAATAATGTCAACATTAAGGTCGGCTAGTGCCTTGGCGATTCTAAGCTTTTCCCTAAGGGTCATGCTGCAGCCAGGGGCCTGCTCGCCGTCTCTCAGGGTCGTGTCAAAGATTTTGATGTGATCGCTCGCCATGTCGCTTCTCCGTTGGTTTTTGGAGATCCAGTTGTTAATTCTTTGTCGCTTTTTGAAACAGTTTCAGCCTTCCAGCCAGTCCATCTGGGCTCTAAGCTTGGCTCCGACTTTTTCGATCGGATGGTCCAAGTCTGCCTGCATGAGCTCTTGGTACTCCGGCTGGCCGGCTTCATTCTCGGCTATCCAACGATTGGCGAATGTGCCGTCCTGGATGTCCGTGAGTATGTCCTGCATCTTCGCGCGGGCATGCTCGTCAATGACGCGAGGGCCACTGATCATATCGCCCCAGGCTGCCGTTTCGCTGATGAAGTTGTGCATTTTGGCAATTCCGCCCTCGTGCAGCAGGTCGACGATCAGCTTCATTTCGTGCATGACCTCGTAGTAGGCAACCTCAGGCTGGTAACCGGCTTTCACCAGCGTGTCGTAGCCCGCGACGATGAGTTCCGTGGCCCCGCCGCACAACACAGCCTGTTCGCCGAATAGATCGGTTTCGGTCTCCTCAGCGAAGGTCGTCTCGATTACGCCGGCGCGGGCGCCGCCAATCCCATCCGCGTAAGCCAGTGCGAGTCTCAGGGCCTTGCCGGTTGCATCAGCAGCCACCGCAACTAGGCAGGGCACACCGTGGCCTTCTTCATACTGGCGCCTGACCAGGTCACCTGGACCTTTCGGTGCGATTAGGACCACGTCGAGATCGGCGCGTGGCTCGATCTGATTGAAGTGGATATTGAAGCCATGTGCGAAGAGGAGGGCGGCACCCTGATCGATATTGTCCTCAACGGCAGTATAGAGCCCGGCCTGTGAGGTATCCGGCGTCAGAATCGCGACTATGGCAGCGCCTTTGACTGCCTCGGCGGGTTCCCGGACGACGAAACCATCCGCTTCAGCTAGGGAAAAACTGCCACCGCCGGCACGGGCGCCTATAACCACGTTATGGCCACTGTCCTTTAGGTTCAGGGCGTGGGCCCGACCCTGACTGCCGTAGCCCAGTATCGTAATTTGCCTGCCCTTGAGACAGGACCGATCGACATCTGATTCCGAATACATCTGCATGGTGTTTTCCTAATTTCCTGGTTGGTCCATCGTTAAAATCCGTTCGCCAAAAAAAACCCCACTATCCTGGCTGGATGCGGGGCCGACGTTGATGAAATCCTTCTGCGTCTAAGCTACCCGCGCTGTCTCCCGATAAGGAGCAGCAGGACAGACTGCAGAAGGAGCAGACTATCGGTGAGCTTTAAAACATCAATTGTCGACGCGGCTTTCATATGCGCGGATCATGTTGGAAGGCAGGCATGATGTCAACCGCAACAAATTCAGTTACTTGATTATTGGATTTATTTGAATTAATTCGATTAATGCAATT
>JAQWSV010000231.1 GCA_029243005.1 Woeseiaceae bacterium | reverse complement strand
ACCTGACAGACTCGACCGTACAACGTAATTTTGGCGTCGCACTGGGTTACGTAATGATCGCGCTGAGTGCGGTATCAAAGGGTCTCAAGAAATTGCAGACGGATCCGGTCGCAATCGCTGCAGATATCGACGACGCTTGGGAGGTGCTGGCCGAACCAATACAAACCATCATGCGACGATACGCGGTACCCGAGCCCTACGAGAAACTGAAGGTACTGACGCGCGGTAAAACCGTCGACCGTGAGATTCTCCACGAATTCATCGTCACTCTCGAGATACCGGAGGAAGAAAAGGCACGCCTGCTGGCGATGACACCGGCCAATTATATCGGCATCGCTGAGACGCTGGCGCACATATTAGACTGAACTACCTTACCCGAACCGGGTAAAATCCTATTATAAACAATCTATTATGCTTCAAATGCTTTTTCTCGCGAGTTGCGACGTGCGCCACCCCGTCGCCCGGCCGCGATGATTTTCTTGATTACAATTACTATGTCCGATCCTGGGCTGACCAGTGTCAGGATAGTGTCACCGAGGACCATGAGTACCTGAGCCAGCAAGTTCCTTATTCCCATCTGACAAGTCGCTAGACTAGCAATTTTTGAGCGAGCCTCTCTAATGTTGGACCGTGACGAAATCGAGCACTTCCTCCAAGAACACTGGCAAAAGAAGGCCTGCTTCTTGGCGGGGCCTTTGCCAGCTGAACTGCCACAACTTAGTCCGGATGAGCTTGCATGGCTGGCGATGCAACCAGATGTCGAGTCCCGACTCGTCTACACCGATCGCAATGGAGATGATGTTCGTTACCGGGTCGAGTTCGGACCGTTTAACGAGTCTATACTGGTTGATTTGCCGCCACGGGACTGGACCCTGCTCGTACAGGACGTTGAAAAGCACCTGCCTGAGTTTCGTTGGTATCTTTCCCAAGTTGCGTTTGTGCCGGACTGGCGGATCGATGATTTGATGGTCAGCTGCGCAGCACCCGGCGGAAGTGTGGGACCGCACGTCGATAATTACGATGTATTCCTGTGCCAGGGAAGTGGCGTGCGCGAATGGAAAACGGGCGATCCCAACCAGGTCGAAGCCGACGAGAAAACTGAGGAACTTAGCCTCGTAAGGCCCTTCCCTGCAGCGCATTCGCATCGCACTGAATACGGGGACGTTTTGTATTTGCCGCCGGGCGTTCCGCACTGGGGTGTCGCAGTTGATCTGTGTACTACCTACTCCATCGGTTGCCGTGCACCGACCCGGCGGGAATTAGCTCTCGGGCAGGAACGGATACTCGACAAGCTAGCAGGTGACGCATGTAACCAGGATTCGCTGACTTTTTATACTGATGCGGATCTGAGCAGTAAGGAAGCCGGCGCTGGGCGAATTGATGTACAAACGATTCATCGGATTCGTGAGCAAGGACTCTTAGTTTCGTCACTCACAGACGTCGAGGTAGGCCGCATAGTGGGTTCTGTTGCGACAGATCCCAAAGCCTGGCTGGCAGCTGGCGCGTTGGGCGGGGATGAATTTATCGACGCAGCTGTGATGAATTCAAATATCCAGGTGCACGGAATGGCGAATATTGCCTGGATGGAATATGAGGATCACACGTTCGTTTTTGTCAACGGTGTAGACCGTGCAATCGATAAAGAGGCACTGGCGCTCGTAAAAACTCTGTGTACTGATCGTCAACTTGATTTGCCTGCCGGCGCCCTAGATAGACACCGCGAACTCATGCTTTGGATGTCAGATGAGGGCTTATTTGACGCCGCTCACATCGGGGAATCAGAATCGCTCTCACCCTAGTTCTATGTTCAAAACGTGACACAGTTAGCACTGAAATCGACAATACACCCGGTAAAATCTCTCACTAGTGGGGGAGAGAGCGAGAGCGAATCACGACAGACGATGGAACCAGCACGTGAAAAAGGAAATCGTTGGGTCATTTCGACGAAAGACGAGATGCGCCGGGCGGTCATTGAGGTAGCCGGTGAAGCCTCACGTAAGTTATCGATTTTTACCCACGACCTGGGCACCGGTATTTACGACGATCCCGGTTTTCTGGAGATCGTAAAACGCCTTGTACTGTCGCAGACATATGCGCGTATCCGGGTATTGATCGCTGACCCGGCGCTAGGGATCCAGAATGGCAATGCATTTGTTAATCTCGGTCGGCGTCTGAATACCTATATCGAGTTTCGTCATGTGCGTGAAGATCTTCGTTCACGCGCCGAGTCATTTTGCATTGCCGACGAAACTGCCGTGGTCTATCGCCTACGGCACGAACGATGGGAAGGCATAGCCGATACTTACGAACCCGCCGTTGCCAAACTTTATGGAACAATGTTTGACGAAATCTGGCTAGCGAGTGAAGTCGAAATAGAATTTCGTCAACTCGGAATTTAAAAGAATTTTTTCGGCAGTGATACCCACCGATCTAACTGTATCCGCTATCGTGGAAAATGACGGCCAGTTCTTGATCGTTGAGGAACGTTCGTCCGGCGTGATTGTCTTCAACCAGCCCGGCGGCCATATTGAATCCGGCGAGTCCCCCGAACAAGCCGCGGAGCGCGAAACGCTCGAGGAATCGGGGTGCATCATCAATGTGACCGAGTTGCTTGGCGTTTATCTCTGGATTCATCCACAGACACGCCGGAACTTCCTGCGCATTGTTTATGTGGCTGACCTGTTGTCAAAGGACCAAAAGCGTAAGCTGGATGACGGGATCCAGGCAGTTCACTGGTTCACCCGCAGCGAGCTCCGGGCCCGGCGGCGGGATCTCCGCACACCGATGGTCATGCGTGTAATCGACGATTACCTGGCAGGTAAGCATGAACCGGTTGCCAAAATGGCATCGCTGCTACCAGTCCAGCAACACGTTCAAGAGGCTCTCGCGAACGTAAATCTCGTCTGATCCCCGTTGCCGCTGTTAAAATGTGCGGCCATGCCTGCTCCGGACACTAATCTCGAAGGTAAACGCGTCGTGCTTGGCCTTTCCGGCGGCGTGGATTCTGCTGTGGCTGCCTTGCTGTTAAAGCAACTCGGCGCAGACGTCCAGGCGTTGCACATGACCAACTGGGACGACGACGACGGCTACTGCACGGCCGCCGAAGATTTGCAGGACGCACGGAACGTCTGTGAGCATATCGGCATACCCTTTCATGCAGTGAATTTCTCCGAGCAGTATCGAGCTCAGGTCTTCGAATATTTTCTCGACGAGTATCGTGCCGGGCGAACGCCAAATCCCGATGTGCTCTGTAATCGCGAAATAAAGTTCGGTATCTTCCGGTCCTATGCACACAGGCTGGGCGGGGAACTAATTGCCACCGGCCATTATGCACGGACTCAAGCCGAGTGCGGTCGGACGTTGCTAATGAAAGCGAAGGACTCTTGCAAGGACCAGAGCTATTTCCTGCATGCAGTCTCCGAAGCAGCATTCACAGAAACGGTGTTTCCGCTCGGCGATCTCGATAAATCGGAGGTCCGTGCCACGGCCAGAACTGCCGGCCTGGACGTTTTCGACAAAAAAGACAGCACGGGAATCTGCTTTATCGGCGAGCGGCCTTTTCAGGAGTTCCTGTCCACCTATCTGCCGGCAAGCCCAGGTGAAATGCGTACTCCAGAGGGGCAAAAGATTGGAGAGCACCATGGGGCGATGTACTACACGCTGGGACAACGGCAGGGGCTCGGTATCGGGGGGCGTCGCGACGGAAGCAACGAGGCATGGTACGTCGCGGCCAAGGATCTCGAGGAAAACGTACTCATCGTGGTGCAGGGCAATCATCCACTACGTTATAGTAATGGACTTTCCGCGACAGGTGCGAGCTGGATCAATGGCCTTCCCAACCAGCTAGCCGACGGCCAGACTCTGGATTGCTCGGTCAAGCTTCGCTATCGGCAGCCTGATCAGGATTGCACAGTGTCCCTGGTTGGCGATCAGTCCCTGCTGGTACATTTTGCCGACCAACAGGCTGATGTGACGCCGGGCCAATTCGCCGTTTTTTACGTAGGGGAACGCTGCCTCGGTGGCGCGGTCATCGACCAGGCTATTCGGGACGACGAGCCCCTGCTAAAGGCCGGATAAGGCGCTATAATGCTGCCGCGCGACGGGCCCGTGCCTTCGCAAGGACCACAAATTTCCCAGAGAGCAAAATCATGACGGACAGCTTCGGAGCTCGTGCCACACTGGATGTCGGCAGCAAAGAATACGAAATCTACAAGCTGGAGGCGGTACAGGAAGGCCATGTAGACCGGCTGCCCTTTTCCCTGAAAATTCTCCTCGAGAACCTGCTGCGATTCGAAGACGGTCGTAATGTGACGCGGGACGATATTCTGGCGCTAGCCAACTGGGACCCGGCAGCTGCACCCAGCACCGAGATTTCATTTACGCCCAGCCGGGTCATCCTTCAGGACTTTACCGGCGTACCCGCGGTTGTCGACCTGGCTGCTATGCGTGATGCAGTCGTCAAGCTGGGCGGCAGTGCCGACAGCATTAACCCGCTCTCACCTGCCGAGCTCGTCATCGATCACTCGGTACAGATCGATCGTTATGGCAGTCCGGATGCGCTCGAACTAAACAACAAG
>JAQWSV010000223.1 GCA_029243005.1 Woeseiaceae bacterium | reverse complement strand
CCCTGAGGCCCGGATAGCGCATGATTGTGGCGGCCCTAATACCTCCTTCATAGGCGCTCGCCTTGTAGTACCGCAAGGGTGCGGATGCCGCCTCACCAAAGCCGATGCCCTTGTCGATAAAGGAACCTGCGCGACCGAAGTTCTCGAGTCGGTTGTCCATGCTCTCCTCGATTGGAAAGACCACTGGTCCAATACCGTGCCACGCGGCCGAGGCGCCGTGATCGGCCATGAAGACAACAATCGTGTTGTCCAACTCCCCCGTCGTTTCGAGGTGATCGACAATCCTGCCAATACTCATATCCATGTATTCGATCATGGACGCGTAGATTTCCTCAGCTCTCGAATACTTTTGCTGAAGCGATTCCGACAGCTCATCCCAGGGCACCGCCACCGGTGTAAAGCCGACTGGATCTGCGCCTTCCGGTATCACGCGCAGTGTTGCAGCCCGGCGCATACGGTCTCTTCGCAGAACGTCATAGCCCTCGTCGTACTTTCCGGCATGTCGATCCAACCAGTCATCCGGCACCTGCAAGGGCCAGTGCGGCGACGTGTACGGCAGGTAGCCGAACCAGGGCCGGTCACCATCCGCAGACTCAATGTATTCGAGCATGCGGGTCGTATAGAACTCGGTGCTGTAGAAATCCTCCGGCAGATCCTCCAACGTCAGTCGGCGTCCCTCGTCTTCGTAAAAAAGACGCTCACCCCAGAAGTGCTCTGCGAAGTGACTGCTGCCACCCTCCAGCAATGCAAATGAACGATCGAAACCGCTTTCGACCACGCGATACTGGTCTTCCAATCCCAGGTCCCACTTCCCGGACATGAACGTCTGGTAGCCGGCATCCTGCAAGAGCTCTGCCATGTTCGCCCAGTCCTTGCGCAGGACGTTATTTCGATTTCCGGTCTCGAGGCGCGGCAACTCCTCGATGGTCTCCACCGCACCGGCGCCGGTCATCAGCATTGCGCGGGTCGGTTGACACCAGGATGCGGTATGGAAATTGGTAAACCGGATGCCCGAATATGCGAGCGCGTCGAGATTGGGCGTGGGTATTTCACTACCAAAAGCGCCCAGGTCCGTATAGCCAAGATCGTCGGCGACGATCAGGAGGATGTTGGGACTCTGGTCGGATCCTGACACAACGGATTTAGGCGCTTCCGGCGTCTCGGGCTGGCAAGCCGTCAGCAGGATACAAACCAGCAGTAATCGCATGAGTATCATGGCTGGTCTCCTTTTGTACCTACATGACTGCGCTGCCGATTCATAGCTCCCCTTGTCTGGCGCCAGTTCGTCCTACCGTTCTTATTCTAGTTCGACGGCGACACGCAGTAAGACGGATCGGTCTCGCCGGTCGTAGTGAAGTCCATATACGTCGAGGCGGCAAATGTCGCGAAGGCAGGCATTCCATAGTCCTGCTGCGTATGCGGCAGCAAGGCATGCTCCACATACATGACATAGGTTTGGCCCGGTAACAGTGTGCCACCGGGTACGACGTAGCGCTCGGCGCGGAACGTCAGGTAGTCATCTTTCTCGAACGGGCGACCACTGTGCACAATGTCCTCCACCGCGCAGCTATCAATCGCGACGAAAATCAAGTCGTCGAGTATCCCGTTCGGATCGGCATCTCCTTGTGTGAATGGTGGCCAGGTAATGATCAGTTCCTCATTCGGATCAACCGTGTCGAAAGCTATCCGCTCATCACCCTGTTCGAGAATGATGACTGGTTGAGTCGGAAAATCTCCCCCGCCGAAACTGACGACACTATCCACGACATCCCCGCTAGGCGTACTGAAGGTGAACTCGTATGCTCCAGTCGGAAACTCAGCCTCCATCGCCTCATTGGATTCTGCGATACCACTCAGATACATGACATCACCGATCTCATCCGACTCGGAGTAGCGATATTCGAGTTTGCGCAATTCACCAGAGGGCTCGGAAAAACGAACTTCCGCATCCGTCACTTCACCGCCGGCGGCAATGAAGATTTCGCTGAAAAACACAGGACCCATATCTTCAAGCGTCGAATCCATATTTTGTCGGAAGCGCGCCACTTTGCCAACGCCGTAAAAAGTTACGTGATCATTGACGCTGCCGGTTTCAGCCTGCATCTCAGCGGGCTGCTCGGCCGAACAGGCGACCAGGAATGATCCAATGGCAATCAGCAGTACGATATGGAGCAAGCGCGGCATTCCAATGGCGCCCGGTATCAGGCGTAGGACGGCGTCGCGTAGGAAATCGGCGCTTTCGCAGGGTCGTTGAATGTCACTTCTTCCCAGGCCGTTTTGTCTCTCAGCAATGCGCGCAGCAACTTGTTATTCAGGTCGTGGCCTGACTTGTGCGCCGAAAACTCACCTATCACGGTGTGGCCAAGCAGATAAACATCGCCGATGGCATCGAGAATTTTGTGGATGACGAACTCGTTGGAATAACGCAGTCCGTCTTCGTTCAGAATTCGGTAATCATCGAGGACGATAGCGTTGTCCATGCTGCCGCCTAGTGTAAGGTTGTTGGCACGCAGCGCTTCAACATCGCGAAGAAAACAAAACGTTCTGGCACGGCTAACTTCCTTCAAGAAAGACGTCGACGAAAAGTCAATCGAAGCATCCTGGCTGAGCTTGTTGAAAACAGGATGGTTGAATGCAATCCGGAAATTAACTTTGAAGCCATTGAAAGGCGTCAGCTCAGCCCACTTATCTTCTTCTTCGACGCGTATTTTCTTGCGGATACGGATAAACTTCTTGGCCGCATCCTGTTCCTTAATGCCGGCCGACTGCAGCAAAAATACGAAAGGTCCTGCACTGCCATCCATGATGGGAACTTCGGGCGCCGACAGATCGACATGCAGATTGTCGATGCCAAGGCCGGCCAGTGCCGACATCAGGTGTTCAACGGTCGCGACTTTGACGCCATCCTTGACCAGGGTTGTCCCGAGCATCGTCTCGCCGACCAGGACCGGGTCCGCCGGTATATCTACAGGTTCATCGAGGTCCACACGATGGAATGTGATGCCGGCATTCTCAGCGGCAGGGCGCAGCGTCATATAGACTTTCTCGCCCGTATGCAACCCGACGCCGGTGGCGCGGATCGCAGTTCTCAGTGTGCGTTGTCGAAGCATTTTCGAAAAACTGCCCTCATATTCAATGGCTTACGGATGCTCCCTCATGCAATTAATGCCGAAGGCTATCACAGGGATACTTCTCGCACCATGCATGGCCGGGTAGGAAGCAAGCCGGCCGGGCAGGCTAACGCTACCCGGCCGTCCAGAGCGGAGCTTGCTGGCGCCGTCCTAGCTAACCGCAACGAGTGAGTGAGGAGCGATCAGCACGCCATCCCTCAATCTGCCTGGCGCCTCAGGAAAGCCGGAATATCCAGTAAGTCTTCCTGTAGGCCGTCTTCCTCCAACCCGTCACCGACAGCGCGCTTCCGTTGCACCGTCGGCTTATCGAGCGTTCCATAGTCCGGTTCTGCACGCGCAAAGGTCTTCTTGACCACGCGCATCGGCGATCCGACCTGGGCCGCATGCTGGCCAAGGCCTGTCGCGACGACCGTGACCCGAATGCGATCTGCCATATCCGGATCGATAACCGTTCCGACCACGACCGTGGCATCGTCGGATGCAAACTCTTTGACCGTGTTGCCGACTTCCTGGAATTCGCCTATGGCGAGATCCATACCTGCCGTGACGTTCACCAGAATACCGTTTGCACCGGCTAGGTTGATGTCTTCCAGAAGAGGGCTGGACACGGCTGCTTCCGCCGCCTCGCGCGCACGATCTTCTCCGGAAGACGAACCCGATCCCATCATTGCCATACCCATCTCGGCCATGACCGTACGAACATCAGCAAAGTCGACGTTGATCAAACCGGGCCGTGTAATCAGTTCCGCGATACCCTGCACCGCACCCTGAAGTACCTGGTTCGCCGAGCGAAACGCATCGAGTAGGGTCGTTTCACCACCCAGCACGGTGAGCAATTTCTCGTTCGGAATCGTAATCAGCGAATCCACGTATTTGCCCAGTTCACCAATGCCCTGATCAGCGAGCGCTAATCGCTTTGCGCCCTCCATTTCGAAAGGCTTCGTTACAACTGCCACTGTGAGAATCCCGAGCTCCTTGGCGACCTGTGCAACGACAGGCGTCGCACCGGTGCCCGTACCGCCGCCCATACCGGCCGTGATAAAGAGCATGTCCGCACCCTCGATCACTTCCTGGATACGGTCCCGGTCTTCCATGGCCGCCTGGCGACCAATGTCAGGGTCTGCGCCTGCGCCCAGCCCCTTCGTGATATTGCAGCCAATCTGCAATGCTGTTCTCACCCGTGCACTGTTCAGTGCTTGGGCATCCGTATTGGCACAGATGAAGTCGACACCCTCGATGCCGGAATTCACCATGTGGGCTACCGCGTTACCGCCGCCGCCGCCAACGCCGATCACCTTGATGACCGCACTTTGGCTGTGTGCATCCATTAACTCAAACATATTTATCTCCGCTCCCTGTTTCGAACTTTCGTCTCACTCATTTAAAAGATTGCTTCTCTTCTGGAGAAGCCTCCACATAAAACTGTTGCATCAAAACTCTCCCTGGAACCAAGCTTTCATACGGCTCCACATGTCACCAATGCTGCCGCCCACCGGTGACTTTCGATTGCCACGGCGCATAATGTTTTCGTTGCCGTAGAGCAATAGCCCGACACCGGTCGCATGAATCGGGTTCTTGATCACTTCATGCAACCCAACAACGTATTGCGGCGCGCCTAGGCGCACCGGCATATGAAAAACTTCTTCAGCCAGTTCGACGGCACCTTCCATCTTGGCGCTGCCACCCGTAATGACGATGCCTGCTGCAATCAACTCTTCGAAGCCACTCCTTCGAAGCTCATCCCGAACGAGCCCGAACAGCTCTTCGAACCGCGGCTCGACGATCTCGGCCAGCGTCTGGCGGGCTAGGCGTCGCGGCGGGCGGTCGCCAACGCTCGGCACCTCAATGGTTTCGTCGGGGTTTGCAAGTTGCGACAACGCACAGGCGTACTTGATCTTGATCTCTTCGGCATACTGCAGCGGTGTGCGCATCGACACGGCGATGTCGTTAGTAACTTGGTCGCCCGCAATCGGAATCACCGCAGTATGCTGAATGGCGCCGCCGAGGAAGACCGCGAGGTCGGTCGTTCCACCGCCGATGTCGACGATGCAGGCGCCAAGCTCTTTCTCATCCTCGGTCAACACCGAGTAACTCGATGCCAATTGCTCGAGTACAATGGCATCGACCTCGAGACCACAGCGTTGCACACACTTGACAATGTTCTGTGCTGCACTGACCGCGCCCGTCACCATGTGCACTTTCGCCTCGAGCCGCACGCCAGACATTCCAATGGGATCGCGAATGCCCTCCTGGCTGTCGATAAGGAATTCCTGTGGCAGGATGTGCAGGATTCTCTGATCAGCCGGAATGGCTACAGCACCGGCCGCATCGATCACCCGGTCCACGTCACCGTCACTCACTTCTTTGTCGCGAATCGCGACAATGCCGTGTGAGTTCAGGCTGCGAATATGGCTGCCGGCGATACCCGCATAGACAGAGTGAATGTCACAGCCTGCCATGAGCTCGGCCTCCTCGACGGCCCGCTGAATCGAATGCACCGTCGATTCGATGTTTACCACCACGCCTTTTTTCAGTCCACGTGACGGATGCGTACCGATACCAACCACTTCGATCTCACCGTCTTCGCTGACTTCACCAACGATTGCGACAACCTTCGAAGTACCAATGTCGAGACCAACGATCAGGTTCTTTTCACTTTTCTTATTCAATTTCGGAGCTCAGCCACTATGCCGCCTTCTGTTGATTCGGTATTGTCGACGGGCGAACGTGACCCGTCCTTCCAGCCAATTGTGAAACCGTTGCTATAGCGCATGTCGACGAATTTGATTTCGGCTTCGCGACTCGACACGATGTTGGCTGCCACATCGAGAAAGAGCCGCGCGCGTTCGTCGACGTCACGTCGACCCAGCCGTACATCGATGCCATTGCCCAGGGTCAATCCCCAGGCGCCGCGCGCATCCAGCACGACTTCCCGCAGGTCCAGCCCGGTCGGTACGAGGCGATCCTTGATATCGAGATAGCGTTGCGCGACGATCGCGGACTGACCCCCCGGTCCGCGCAGCTTCGGTAACTCGGTCGGCACATGTCGCGCGTCTTCGACGAACAGGTCACCGCGGGTATTCAGTAATCCACGATCACCCCAGATCGCCGCGGGAATCTGTTCGGTTACACTAATAGTTAAGGTACCCGGCCAGCGGCGTGCCACCTTTGTTTCGTCAATCCATGCAAGCGCCACAATTTGCTGGCGGATGATCTTAAGGTTCGCGCTAAAGAAACCGGCGCCGAGCTCGTCGCTGATGGCCTCTTCGATTTGTAATGCAGTCACGCGCTGGAACGGCCCGTCGATCGTGATCGACGTAATCGGTCGATCAAGCATCTCCGTACTGAAGCGGTAGCTGAGCGCAATCACCGCCAGCGCGAACAGCAGTATGGACATGCCTTTGAAAGGCAGCGACGGCATCCGAATTTTCTTCTGCGGTTTCTGCTTGCGCCGTCGGGCTTGCTTACGCGTCATTGGCAGCCACCCCCATTCCAACTTCCGGCTTTTCGGCGATGCTCGTTTCAAGCACCCGCCAGCACAGTTCGGCAAATTCGATACCTGCTTCCTGGGCAGCCATCGGCACAAGGCTGTGACTTGTCATTCCAGGAACCGTGTTGATTTCGATGACTTGCGGATGGCCATCGCCACCGGTCATGAAGTCGACCCGGCCCCATCCGGAACAACCCAGCACGGCGAACGCAGCAACAGCCGCATCGTGAAAGCGTTGTTCAAGTTCTGCATCGGCCGTGCCCGGACAGAAATATTCAGTCTTCTCGGATTCGTACTTGGCTCGATAGTCGTAAAAGGCGTGCGGTGTTTCGATCCGAATGCTCGACAACGCCTGACCTTGCAATACCGCCACCGTGGATTCGGTGCCGATAACACAAGCTTCCGCGATTGCCGGCCCGCCAAAGCTCAACGCCAATTCGACGGCTTCCGCTAGGTCAGCCGCTTCGAACACCATACCAATGCCAACACTCGAACCCTGCCCGGACGGCTTTACTACCATCGGGAAGCCCAGCTCCTCGGCAGCAATATTGGCGTCACCCGGTTTGTTCAGGGTGACGAACCTCGGTGTGTCTATTCCTGCGGCCGCGAACAAACGTTTGCTGCGAATCTTGTCCATCGCGAGTGCGGACGCCATCACACCGCTGCCGGTGTAGGGAGTCTTCAACCACTCAAGTGTGCCCTGCAATGCGCCGTCTTCGCCGCCGGGACCATGCAAGGCAATCCAGACCCGGTCGAATTCTGCACCGGCAAACTCAATGAGGTTGCGCTCTGCCGGGTCCCAGCCTTCGGCGTCGATACCGCGCGACAGCAGTGCTTCCAATACGGCCTTGCCCGTGGCAAGCGACACATCGCGCTCGTTTGAGTCACCGCCATACATGACAGCCACGCGCCCGAAATCCGACGCATCCGCGATAGCCACCCGTCGATCCGCCAGGGGTGCCGTCATGACGCCTCCTGTCCGATCACGCGAACTTCGGGAACAAGTTCGATGCCAGTGGTGTCGGCTACGGTTTGCTGCACATGCAGGATCAGATTTTCCACGTCGAGCGCTGTCGCATCGCCGCGATTGATAATGAAGTTGGCATGTTTCTCGGAAACCTCCGCTTCTCCGATCCGACAGCCCTTCAGGCCGCAGGATTCGATCAGGCGTGCTGCATGTTCGCCTGGTGGATTGCGGAATACGGAACCGCAACTTGGTAATCCGAGTGGCTGCGTATCCTTGCGGCGCGCCAGCATGTTCTTCAGCGTAGCCATACTCGGATTCGCATCCGGCTCAAACTGAAGCTCAGCGCCGACGAACCACTCATCCGCCGGACCCTTGACACTGCGATAGGCGATTTCGTACTCATCTGGTGTGCGGTCGTGCAAATCACCGCGACGATCGATCGTTGTGACTGACCGTACACGCTCCCAAGTTTCGCTTCCGTGGGCACCAGCGTTCATCGCCAGCGCACCGCCCAATGTACCCGGAATCCCGGCGAAGAATTCAGAGGGACCGAGCCCGCGGCGAATGCACTGGCGTGCCAGTTGAGTACACGGCACGCTGGCACCGGCGCGTACTGTCAGCGCTTCTGTCTGTTCAAGCTCGGTGAAGATACCCGCTGCGGCAATTACGACACCGGGCAAACCGCCATCACGGACCAGCAGGTTGCTGCCGAGCCCAAACCAGAAGACGGGCACGTCGGCATTGAGTTCAGAAAGGAACCGTGCGAGATCATCTACACTGGCCGGCCTGAAGAATACTTCGGCCGGGCCACCTACGCGCCATGACGTGTGAC
>JAQWSV010000202.1 GCA_029243005.1 Woeseiaceae bacterium | reverse complement strand
CCAGCGTCGTCATACCGTAATGAATGATGAACGTCCAGCACATGATCTGCGCGCCCACATAGAAGGCCTGCGCGACGACGCCATCGAGGTAGCGGCGATTGTGAAACAGGCGTCCCATCGTGTCCGCAAACTCGCGAAACGTGAGCGGTTGGTCGTGCTGCATTGTCTTTGGCAGCCGGCTGAGGAGATAGAACAACAGCAATACCGAGACGACGATCGCGATGACGATATAAGGTCCACGTACGGTCATAAGGTCCGCCGCCTGCATCGCCTGGTGCGCGACCGGCTCGTTCGCAGCAAACTCCGTCAGCGCCTCGGTCAGGAGGTCGTCCACTTCGGCGGGGAGCATCGATGCATATTCCGGGTGAAGCTCGCGTTGCCCGGTGCGGAATGCTTCTACCTGCAAATTGCCGAGGATGAAATTCGATGCGACAAACATGCCCGTGAGCGAACCGACCGGATTGAATGCCTGGGCGAGATTTAGCCGGCGAGTTGCGGTCTCTGGGTGGCCCATCGACAGGATATAAGGATTCGCCGTGACCTCGAGGAGCGCCAGGCCGCAGGTCAGAACGCAAAGCGCGACCAGGAAATAGTAAAACTCAGCGGTGGCGCTTGCCGGGATGAACAGCAGCGCGCCGACTGCATATAGGAAAAGTCCCAGAACTATGCCGGACTTGTAGGTGTAGCTGCGGACGAATATTGCGGCCGGCAGCGCCATGATCCCATAGCCCAGGTAGAACGCGAACTGAACGAGGCTGCTCTCTGCATTCGAGATCAGGAAGATATCCTTGAATGCTTTGACCAGCGGGTTAGTAACGTCATTCGCGAATCCCCAGAGGGGGAAAAGAAGTGCAACGAGAATGAACGGCCGAATCAGTTCACGCGTGAGAACCGGAACTCGTGTAGGACTCATAACGGTACCTATGGCTTGAAAAACACGCGTTCGAGATCGTGCCAGCGTCCGCCCTGCTCCGCAATTGGTGATAATGGTTCTTGGCAGGGATCCGTCTTCAGCCACCAGCGTCGGGTCTCCGGGTCAGCGGCGATTTTCTGCATGTCGGCGTCGAAGTCGGTGCCGTCATATTCGAAATAGCTGAAAAGGCAGCGCCGGCCCTCGATCGTGCCGACAAAAATCGAGTAGTTGCGAACGTTCGATGCTTCCAGTCGATCGAGCACATCCTGCCAGGCGTCGGCATGCAACTCCCGGTAGTGCGCTTCCATTTCCGGCTTCAGGCCGATGATGGATGCACAGCGGCGCAGCCCCTCTTCGCCTGGTGCCGGATTCGTTTTCCCGTAAGCGGCTTTCATTGCTCTGTCCATCCTCACAAAGCCATCTTCCTTGGTGATCATCTATTGCCGGTGTTTATTGGTCCATGCACGGGGCCTATGGCCGGTACGCTGCCATTGCTTATACAATAGCTGCAAACGGGACGAAAGCGCATTTCCCTTTGCGCGCTGTTCGGCTAGGCACTTTCATTCGAAATGACACCTGTGGAGCAACGCCGCATAGGCGCAACCAGACTCGCGGTCGATAGCATCGGCCTAGGTTGTGCACCACTTGGCAATCTGTACGCAGCCATCTCCGACGACGAGTCGTCGGCGCTGACAGCCTCGGCTTGGGAAGCGGGCCTGCGCTTTTTCGATACAGCGCCGCATTACGGGCAGGGATTGAGCGAGCGTCGCTTGGGCGATGCATTACGCCAGCATCATGGTGAGGAATTCGTGTTGTCCACGAAGGCGGGTCGCCTGCTGAAACCTGCTGGATACCGGGAACTACGCCATGGGTTCGTCTCGCCGATGCCGTTCGATATCGAGTACGACTACAGCTATGACGGCATTCTGCGCTCGTTTGAGGACAGCCTGCAACGACTCGGCCTGGACAGGGTCGACATACTCCTGATGCATGATATCGGCACGCTCACCCACGGTAACGACAACGATCGCCTGTTTCCGATTGCGATGGATAGTGGATATAAGGCCCTGGACCAGTTACGCAGTGAAGGTCGTGTGTCGGCTATTGGCCTGGGCGTCAACGAGCACGAAGTCTGCAGTGCAGCGCTCAATCATGGTGACTGGGACTGTTTCCTGCTGGCCGGCAGGTACACGCTCCTGGAGCAGGAGCCGCTCGATCACTTCCTGCCACAATGCACTGCACGAAACTGCTCGGTCATCATCGGTGGTCCTTTCAACTCCGGCATTCTCGCAAGCGGCGTTCAGGGCGCGCGGTCGCTGCGTTACGATTACGGCCATGCAGAAGCGCACATCGTCGAGCGCGTCAGGCAACTGGAAACAGCCTGCGCGGAATTCGATGTGCCATTGGCCGCGGCAGCCCTGCAGTTTCCGCTCGCGCACCCGGCCGTTGCGTCGGTAATCCCGGGATGCGCCACACCGCAGCAGATTCAGGAAACAATGGATCACTTCCACAGGGAGATAACGCCAGAACTCTGGTCCCTGCTGAGGGCGCGCGGACTTATTCGGGCTGATGCGCCGCTGCCAAGCGCCAGCATGCCGGGTACCGATCAATGACGACTAGTATTGACACCCATCGCATCGACGCCCACCAGCATTTCTGGAGAGTTGACCGGGGCGACTACGGTTGGCTGACGCCCGATCTTGGTCCGCTATATAGGGACTACACTCCGGATGATCTGGAACCGCTGCTCGCCGAGTGCGGCACCGCCCGCACTGTACTGGTACAGGCGGCGCCGACGACCGATGAGACACGTTTCATGTTAGACCTCGCAGCAGATTGCAGTTTCATTGCCGGCGTCGTGGGATGGGTCGATATGGACGATTTTGCATCGGCCGAAACGGCGCTAGCGGAGTTTGCCGGGCATCCGAAATTCGTTGGCGTGCGGCCGATGATCCAGGATATTGCCGATCCAGCATGGATCATACGGCCGGAACTTAGGCCCCTAGTCGAACATCTGGTGGCAACCGGCCTGAGATTCGATGCACTTGTCAAACCAGTTCACCTGCCTTATCTGCTTGAGTTCCTGGAGCGGTACCCGGATTTGCGCTGTGTGATCGATCATGGCGCGAAGCCCAACATTGCTTCGAATTCCTGGTCGCCTTGGGCTGAGGATATCCTGGCAATAGCTCGCCACACAGATACCTGCTGTAAGCTGTCCGGGTTACTTACAGAAGCGGCGCCCGGCCAGTTCCTTAAAGATATCGCGCCTTACGTGGATCACCTGTTGGATGCATTCGGTTCGCGGCGGCTGATCTGGGGCAGTGATTGGCCGGTTCTGAACCTAGCGGGGAGCTACCGGCGTTGGCGAGCGGATTCCGAGTCTTTACTCTCAGGTCTTTCGGCGGACGAACAGGCGCTGATCTTTGGCGGCAATGCAATCGATTTTTATGGGCTTTAAGAGTATGCGCGTAAGAAGGAGAAAAAGAGGTGGCAGATATAAGCAGGTTCAGTGACAAGGTTGCGGTGGTGACCGGCGGCGGCAGTGGTATCGGTCAAAGCATCAGTACTCGGTTCGCCGATGAAGATGCGATGGTCCGGGTGCTGGACATTAACCTTGCAGCCGCGGACGGCACAGTCGAATCCATTAGAGGGAGCGGCGGACGCGCCACCGCACATGCCTGTGACGTCACGGACGGTGCGCAGGTCGACGACGTCATTCGGGAGGTTCTCGCGGACGGCCCGATCGACTTCCTCATCAACAATGCCGGAATCGCGCACATCGGCAACGTTGAGCAAACAACTGGAGACGACATGGACCGGCTGTTCAGCGTCAATGTCAAGGGTGTTTATAATGCGCTCGCCGCAGTTATTCCCGCGATGAAAACACGCCGTCAGGGTGTCATCGTTAACCTCGCATCAATCGCCGCATCGGTGGGCTTGAGCGATCGTTTCGCCTATTCGATGACCAAGGGTGCCGTGCGGGCCATGACATTTTCGGTGGCCAAGGACTATATCGATGCGGGTATTCGTTGCAATTGCATCTCGCCGGCGCGGGTGCACACACCCTTCGTCGACAACTATCTCAGCGATAACTACCCGGATAATAGCGAGGAGATGTTCCACAAACTGGCAAAAAGCCAGCCGATCGGGCGTATGGCAACACCCGCGGAAATCGCCGGACTCGTCGCATACCTTTGCTCGAGCGAGGCATCTTTCATCACCGGATCCGACGTCCCCATCGACGGTGGATTCATGACCTTGAATACCTGAACCGGGAATCAGACTATATGAAATTACTACGTTACGGGGAGCCGGGCCATGAAATACCGGGCGTGCTGGATGCTGACGGCAATGTCCGTAACCTTGCCGGTATCGTGGACGATATCGACGGCTCGGCGCTGGCATCCGGCCGGCTCGCCCACATCGACGTGTCCTTACTGCCGCTGGTCGAGGGCACGCCACGGCTCGGGCCATGTGTCGGAAACGTCGGCAAGTTCATCTGTATCGGCCTCAACTACGCAGATCACGCTGCGGAGTCCGGTATGCCGATCCCCGAAGAGCCGGAAGTCTTTACCAAAGCAACCAGCGCCATATGCGGGCCGAACGACGATGTCATTCAGCCCAGGAACAGTACTAAGCTCGACTGGGAGGTGGAACTCGCCATCGTCATAGGCCGGGATGCCTTGTATGTTTCGGAGGACCGGGCGGTTGATCACATTGCCGGTTATTGTGTGTGCAATGACGTATCCGAGCGTTCGTTCCAGCTCGAGAAGGGTAGTCAATGGGACAAAGGCAAGGGATGCGACACTTTCGGACCAATCGGGCCCTGGCTGGTCACGGTGAATGAGATCGACAATCCATGCGATCTCGACATGTGGCTCGACGTGAATGATCGCCGTTTCCAGCAGGGTAATACACGGACAATGGTTTTCAGTCCGAGCCGGATCGTCAGTTACTTAAGCCACTTCATGAGCCTGCAGTCTGGCGACATCATTTCTACCGGGACGCCCCCCGGTGTCGGCCTGGGCCAGAATCCGCCCGTTTATCTGAAGCCGGGTGACGTTATGGAGCTTGGCATTGCCGGTCTCGGCACCCAACGCCAGGTTGTCGTGCCGTCCGGATAATCTCCTGTATTAATCAGCCATCAGCCGGGAGAAATCGCGATTCAGGGCGATTGATTCAGAATCCAAAAGGATGTTCAAACACCCGAAGTCCGATATTGACCAAAGAGTTGGCACATGCGGAAAGAGACTAAATAAGGACTGCATATAATTACGCTGACCACCTAGATCTGCGGCGTCAGATGATGCAAGCGCAGGCTGACTACTAGGATGGTCTCAAGGGCTGGAAGCACTGTAGGGCAGAACCCACTCTTGAAGTGGCAAATCAAAAGACCAAGGTCGGCATAGCCTGAAACGGAGCGGGTATTGGTAGAAGCCTATGCTAGAGGTCGCGCTCGCCTGGTCGAAAAAATCTCCACGAGGTCTCGACCAGTTCTCGTGCTTTAAGTGCTTGGTCAACCAGAGCGATTTGTCTTCTCGCGAGAGTCATAGAATTCCAAATACGCTAACTCGATGAGCTTGGCCAGATTAGCCATCGTACTAAATGTTAGCTCTACGTGATCATCCCCGATAGAGAATTCTGTACTGGGTAAGTTATCCGATAGTGTCTCGAGCGTTTCACGGATTTGTGATGGTAGGTCACGATCTATACGGTGAATGAACTTATTTCTCAACTCTCTTACAGCGTCGAGTTCCTTCCATAACTGCTTGTCGATCTGTAAATCTAACCCGCAACTTCGACTAAGCCATAAGATGTAGCGATTAATGTACGGAAGAGGTCGTTTCTTTTCGAAAGTGATTTCGTTACCAGTGTCCTTGGCTGCTTCCTCTGCCACATCTCCGAGAAGGGTCTCAAAGAGGGCAAAGCACATCGCAATGATAGAGCCACGTAGATAATTGGGGAAAAATTCGATATCAACTTCAGCGACTTCGGTGTAAATGACGCCCCACTCAGCAGTTCCATCGTCAGGGGCCTTATCCAATTGAGAAATATGAAAGTCGATAAATTCTTTGCTGAAATGCCAATGACGTTGGAGACTCTGTATGCGACTCGCAAAGTCCCAGAAAGGAAAGAAGAACCGATCCTCGGTCTCATAGACTGGGCTAATGGTAAGTGAGCTCTCGAACCGATCAGATGGTTCCACTCGCTATCCTTTGATATATGTAGCGATGTGATCTAGATACCCAAAGCAGATCTATTTACGCATGACCTAGTTGTCAGTTCTGCGGCTACCTGACGTCTTGGTCCGAACTGGGTTGTCTCGAAGTACCATTCATTATCGTTCGATCTGCTCGTATCCCGGTAGAGCGAAATCCACTCGTCGGTTGCGCTGTCGGCCCTCTTCAGTTCCATTGTCAGCTATTGGCATCGAGGCTCCATAGCCTTTAGTCCGCATCCTGGCAGCAGGTATGCCATACAAAGCTAAAGCGGCTTTTACCGTATTAGCCCGGTTGGACGAGAGTTCTTGGTTCCGAGCTACCGTCCCCGTGGAGTCCGTATGTCCCTGGATTTCGACGGATAGCGAAGGTTGTGCAATTAGTACTTGGCTGATGACATCGAGCGCGGCTCCGGAACCCGGGAGCAACTGATCGCGGTCGGTTTCGAAGAGGATTTCGTAGATCGACACTCGACCTTCTTCAAGCAACTGTTTCGTCAGCCCTTCCGCATCGAATGTCACTGCCAACTCGAGCTGGGCTTCGTCAATAATCTCCAATTCGTAGATGCCGCCACTCTTTAGCACCAGTTTTAGCCAGCTTAATCCACCATCAATAGTGGGGATCCTGAAATTTGCTCGGGTGGCTCGATTCAGCCCATAGTGCTCTCCGCCTATCGCTTGGACAGCGCGGATGTAGTTGGCCTTGATTTCATCCCTGCTCATGGAGTCGATCTGATAGGCGAGCTTCCACTCGATGCCTTCGGCTAGCCGCTGCTCACCTAGCTCTCCTTGGTAGTTAACCATTAACTGCCCGAAATCTTCTCTGAAGGAGTTGTCAGTAAGGAACTGGCTCCCTGCAATGGGTTTTACGACCGGGTGTTCCAGATCGTCGTCTGCACGGACAATGTCAAATCCGATCGGCAATATGAATGCCAGGATTAGCAATAATTTTTTCATCGGCGAGTCCTCAGGGTTGGCCGCCCAAATGATACCCTTGGCGGGCCTACTCCCACGCATTAGCGTGGGAGTATAGGCAATGTTGAGAATTCTCCTCGCCTATCCCGTGGCGCTGCGGAGTTTCTTCTCCGTGGCGTCTTGCTCTTCCTGGTCTATTGCATCAACAAAAATGTTTTCCGGTGCTGACACTCCAGGATCTGTCATTGGTTCACCTTTTTGAATAAAGCGCTGCAGGTAAAAACCTGCCAATGCGAGCATCACGCCACAAACCGATGCAATCAGCGATAGTGATCCAAACCATAACAAGGCAATGATTCCTACTGTACCCCGTTCTACATCAGTTGCTGAATCTTCATTGTCCCAATACATAGCAAGGCGATAAATCTGGTTCTGGTTAATGAGATGATTTATTTCCGATTGCAGGCGTCTTTGGTTGTTCCGAATTTCGAAAATCTGCTCATCTATCCCAAACGACCTGTCCGCTATTTGGTCAAGTTCCATCATTTTAGTGGTGAGATAGTCATCGACTTCTTGATTTTGCGAGTTTCGTATAGTGGCAAATCGAGCTTTATCCTGGGCTGCCCTCGATAGAACATTACCCTCAAGATCAGAATTATTCTGCAGGCGTTGCTCTATTTCCTGTTTCAGCGAATCTATTCGTTCATTCGCATCTGCAATACGGCCAGTATATTTATTATTTACAAATTGAAGCTGTTGTTTCAGTTGTGCTTCCATCGTTGACTGTTGCTCGATAGCGGTGCCACCCAGATAGCCACTGACGACAGCACCCAGTTGGTCTTCTTTGTCCTTGATCAAAGCACGATATTTGTTCTCTCGTGTTGCACGATTAAATATTGTTGCGGTTGCCATAGATTCCGCAAACTCCGCCTTAAGAGCTTCGAGCTCAGCGAGCAGTCGGTCTCGTTCGTCGGAACTACCACTAATGTTGCCTAGAATAAGTGTTGAGAAACGTTCTTCTACTGCCTCCGTTTCATCACGCCAGTCACTATAGTAATCATCGAGGACAACCTGGATGCGAGTGATTTCCTGTTCCAATTCATTCTGGAAACTGTAGTCAATTTCTCTCAGTGCTTGCTGAGCATTAGTGTCTATTCTCTGGGCAACCGTACGATATTGGCCGTCGATTTCTTCCCGGTCAGTAGCTACATCTTCAAGTACTTCTTCTTCAGTGAATTTCACTATGAAATTTCTTCGGTTTTCGAGTAAACCAATCTGGTTTTCGGCGCTTTCTATTTGGTTTCTACGCGTGTCAATGGAGCGGTTAAGGTTGGAAAAATTTCGTTCGAATCCATTTAGCATGGTCTCGAAAGTAATAAGGCAGAGAAAAAGAACGAATGCGAGAAACATTGAGCGCCATACAATATTACGAACACTCATGAATGCGAAGGTCAGTGGAATTTTACAAAGTTCCACGACTGCAATTAGTACAAACGGCAATGCGGCAACAACAATCGCAGATGTGCCGTCCAAGAGGCTTACGTCAGCCTCTCCCGCATAGGAATTCAGCGCTGAGACAGCAACTACAATAGATATGGTAAGTCCGATAAGAACAGCAATACCTTCTACTGTCCAAGCCAGAGCGATTAAAAGTCGTGAGTAATTACTGACTTGGTTTTTTGAATGCAACACGAGGGTGCCTCCATCTTTTTTTATTATTGTTATTGCAGTACACGCGGGTGTATCGGACAGCTTACATAGTGTTCGCAATCTCTAGCTTTTCTAATTGTACCGCAATAAAGCTTTGAATTTATGGCTATTAGGGATACGTAATTCAATCGCGTCGTCGAGCGCCGGGGAAAGAAAAACAGCCGTTGAATGATAGATTGCGGGGGTGAAAGAGGGTTGCTCTGCGTAGCTAAGTGTTTTGTGGTGTGATTTGTTAGCAGATCCGGTGACCTCGGCTGATCCGTATTCTGAGTCTCGGCTGCGGCTAATTGCAGGAATACTGATCGGTTTTCATCGACCGTGAAGCTTGTGTCGGCGGCTATTACTGGCAAGTTGTTTGTAGGGGAGTAGGTGGACTTGCCTCAGCAATTTATCAAAACACCTATTCAACATAAAATGCATAAGTCACTATTCGCGCACCCAATATGTCAAATGACAACGCCTGGATGAGCGGTACGAGGTTTTCCGCGGCAATCTATTCTGAGATTCCTTTGCTCTATACTGCACTGAAACAAATCTGACAGAGAAAACCATGGATAAACGAACCTTCCTGAAAAACGCTGGCCTTGTCGGACTCGCGGCACCGCTGGCATTCACGCATCTGCGCAGTGCTGTTGCTGCGGTTGATGGCAAGAGCCCGATGGAGGTCGCCGCAGACGAAGAGTTCTGGCGTTCTGTTCGTCGTGACTACTCGATCAAGCCCGACTACATCAATCTCGAGAACGGTTACTACTGTTTCATGCCGGAGGAGACACTCGAACACCAGATCCAGCACATGCGTAGTGTGAATTATGAGGGCTCGTATTACATGCGTAATTCGCGGCAGAAGAACAAGCGACTGGTCGCCGCCAAGATCGGTGAAGTAGTGGGTTGTTCGGCTGACGAGATTGCGATTACCCGAAATACCACAGAGTCTTTGGACCTGGTTATTGGCGGGATGAGTTGGGAGGAGGGCGACGAAGCGGTCATGGCTGAGCAAGACTACGGCGCCATGCTGAACCACTTCAAACTGGTCGCGCGCCGCTTCGGGGTCGTCAATAGACTGGTATCGGTACCCAATCATCCGAAGAACGATGAAGAAATCGTCGATCTGTATGCATCGGCGATCACCGAAAAGACCCGTTTGCTGATGGTCTGTCACATGATTAATATCACTGGCCAAGTTCTGCCTATCCGCAAAATCTGCGACATGGCACATGCACGTAGCGTGGAGGTGATGGTCGACGGCGCGCACGCGTATTCGCACATCGACTTCCACATGAGTGATCTCGACTGCGACTACTATGGCACCAGCCTGCACAAGTGGCTCAGCGCGCCGCTCGGTTCCGGCATGCTCTACGTCCGTAAGGAAAAAATAGATAACGTCTGGCCATTGCTAGCGGCTGGCGATCTCGATGCAAACGATATACGTCGACTCAATCATATTGGGACAGATCCAGTCCATGTTGATCTCGGGATTATCAATGCGCTGGAATATCAAAATGCACTGGGATTGAAGCGCAAGGAAGCACGCCTGAAGTATCTGCAGCAATACTGGACACGCCAGCTACGGGGCTGGCCACGTGTCATCATCAATACGCCGGCTGATGTGGACCGACACGGTGGTATCGGAAATGTTGGAATTGAGGGCTACGACCCGAGGGAGCTGGCCGATATCCTGATGCGGGACTACCGAATTTTCACGGTAGGTATCAATCGTCCGGGTGTCATCGGGTTACGCATTACGCCAAACATCTATACAACGCCGGCCGAACTGGATGCGTTGGTTGTTGCGATCAAGGAGTTGAGTGCCTGACTGGCGCCTAGGGTTCAGACAGGCGGTCAGCGCGACTTATCTTGCTCGTTTCGACGTTGCTCGTAAAATGCACGTATCGGCCCGAATGGTTCGAGTAGATGCTGCTAATGTGGGAAGTCGTCAGCGTATGGCGGATAAAGGCTGTCGACCGGCTTCTCCCAGAGTTTCGGAAAGTCGACATGCAGAGTGTTCTTCTGCGGCCTTCCTAAAGAGTTCATAGAGCAAGTTATCAAGCCGGCCGGGGGCCCGGAAATGCGTGTTTCAGCCTATATGGACGGTTGCCAAGATATGCGGTACGAACAAGGCGACCATTCGCATAATCACAATCAGTGAAACCTATGTTCGTATTGCAGCCGACTACGACGGCGCAACGGATGCGACGATCGATACGTCCTGGTAAGTACCCCTCGACAACTAGAATTGCGCTGGTGGGGTGAGTGACCGATGCTCCGGCATATAGAAGGGTTTACTGTGGGCTTCGCACTTTGCCCAGGTCGAGTGCCACTTCAATTCGCGCTGATAGTCGATGCGAACCCAAAGGTCGCTAGGCAGCTGGCCATTCTGGTATTCGATGTCTGCCAGTGCCAGGTTTGCCTTGAGGATAGGTGACCAAGTGGTGCACTTGATTTCGCCAACCTGCTGGCCATCCTTGCCGCTGTAGACAAATGATTCACCGACGGGTTTGTTACCTTCGACCACTAGTTTTTCAAGTCGTCGCTGAACCGGACGCGATTGTTCCGCTTTAAGCGCGCGCCGGCCCGTGAAGTGCCCCTTGCCTAGGTTGACGACCCAGCCAAGTCCGACCTCGAAGGGCGATCGTTCGTAGCCGTTGCGCACCGTCGATTCGGCGGTGTTGAAGTCGAAGCCCGGCATGATGAATCCTGCCTCGATTCGAACCATCTCCAGCGCGTTTAGGCCCATTGCATGAATGTCGTACTGACCCTGCACGCCGAATATCGCATCCCAGACGGCCAGCGCGTCATTTGGCTGCATCCACAGTTCGTAACCGAGGTCACCTGTATATCCGGTTCTCGATACGGTTACCGGTGCATTGTTGCACTGAAGGTTTTTGATACCGAATGGTTTGAGATCCTCGAGACCATCGATGTCTGCGGTGGCAAGAACGGAAAAGGACGTCGGGCCCTGTACGGCCAGCGCAGCTACATCGTGCGTCTCGACGGTGATGCTGACGTCAAATCCCTCGGCAGACATGAGTAGCCAATCCAGCTGATGATGTTGAGAACACAGGCGATAGTCAGTGTCATCCAGCTGAAACAGTGTGCCGTCATCGATCAGCTTGCCCTCGTCATTGCACCAGACGACATAGGTGACGCGCCCGGGTCGAAGCCTGGACAGGTCTCGCGTCAACAATCGATCGAGATACGCATAGGCGTCCGAGCCGGAGATCCGGTATTTCTCCATCGGTGTGAGGTCCATCACCGCACATCCGCTGCGGACCGCGAAATATTCTGTCGAAATCTTGTCGACGATGCGCGCAACCTTGTATGTGTTCCACGCCATCCATTCTTCATTCACGGAGTGATCGACAAAGCGATCGTGAAACGGCGTACGTTGTAGCGCTTGTCGGAAATGGTCGGGGGTTATGCTCACGTCGCGGCTCTCATTTCAATGACACGCTTTGCGGTGGCACGGCCGGGCAGGCCAGTAATACCGCCGCCCGGGTGGCAGCCCGCACCACAAAGATAAAGATTGTCTATCGGTGTGTTGTACTGCGCGGCTCCATGCACGGGGCGCATCATGAACGACTGGTGAATTGACAATTCCCCATGGTGCCAGTGTCCCCCTGCAACCCTGTATTGCGTTTCTACATCGGCCGGGGTAAGGAATTCGTGATCGACAATCATAGAGGTCAGGTCGGGCGCATACTGACCGAGCAGCGAGATGATCCTGCCGGCATAGGTTGATTGTTGTTGCTGCCAACCCCCCTCGGCCGAGTAAGGCAGGAACGCAACGTTGACCGACATGACGTGATGCCCTTCCGGCGCCAGCGTCGGTTCGTGAACGCTCGGCATGGTGACCTCGAGCATTGGGTGCTCAGGCAGTTCACCGTACTTGCTTGGATTGAATGCATGTTCGACATAACGCATCGATGGTGCGACCAGCAGTCGGTCGCCGCAAGACGGCTCGGGGAGGTTTGTAAACTGCGGTCGGCCGTTCAGCGCAATATGCAGTTTGCCAACAACGCCAGACCCTCTGATCTGCGATACGCGGTTCGCGAACATGGCATCAAGCCTGGGCGCACCGACCATCCGGGAGAATGTCGTTCGTGGATCTGCATTCGAGATCACGACTTTCGCTTTCACCCTTTCGCCATCGGCAAGCCTGACACCGATGGCCCTGTCATTCTCGATCAGTATCTCATGTACTGCCGCGCCGGTACGTAAGTGGACGCCATCATCTTCCGCAGCCTGCACCAGTGCGTCGATGATGCCACCCGTGCTCACCGATAACGCGCCATTCAATTCACCGTAAAGGCGCTGCAACCAGGTCAAAACAGTACCGGGCGTCCTCGGACCCATGGCAGAGCCCATGACGGCATCCGCAGCAATGGCACCCTTCAGCCGGTCGTCTTCAAACTCGTCATTCAGGACGTCGTAGATGTTGATCGCTGCAACCCGCAGGAACTCGTACATTTCGTCTTTGCCGAGTCCCATTCGCAGGTTCCAGCCGAGTTTGGCGAGTGCTGTCTTGTCGCCAAAGTCCATGTCCTTGAGGCGCGGCGGCTTCTGCTCAAACAGCGGCTTCAGGGAGCGGGCGAAGTCCAGATAACGCTTGCGGAAGCTGGGCCAGGCCTCGGCATCCGTCGCGGCGAGTCCCTGTGCGCTAATGGTGTCGCCGTCGATCGACAGGTGTCGACCGTCCTGGCCAAGAACGACGGTTCTCGCCGTCTTGCCGTTCGAGTATCCGAACTGCGTCAATTTCAGGTCACCGACGATGGCCGGATTTAGGGGATAGGCCGTGTGTGCCAGGCCGGGAAAGCGATAGGCGCTGCCCAGCGTTCGTGTCGCCATCATGCCACCGGGCGACCCGGACGCTTCCAGCACAATGACCTTGAGTCCTGCACGGGCCAGGTAATTAGCGCAGACCAGGCCGTTGTGGCCGGCACCAATTACGATGACATCGTTTCGCCTAGTCATCGCTAAACTCTTTGGGTGTCGTATCGGGACGCTTCAG
>JAQWSV010000198.1 GCA_029243005.1 Woeseiaceae bacterium | reverse complement strand
CCCCCAACAGGCACTCGATGTAGATCGGCAGTTGCACCATGGCGCGGGTCAGCGCATCGAGTCCATCTTCCCGTCCCTTGCCAGCGCGCAAGGTCGCTAGGTAGGTGCAAACGGACTCCATCTCTTCTGTCAGCAGTGCCGCACCGTAGGTCTCTGTAATCTTGAGGGCACCGCCAACCTGGTGCAGCAACTGGCCGCAACGAACGAGGGCTGATGAGCCGCCACGACCGTCTACGCAATCCTCCAGAGCCAAGTGGGCGTTACGAATCGTTTCCATCAGCTCATGGCTGATAACAGCAAGCACATTGGCCGCCTCGACACTCTGGTCGATATCCGGCTTTTCCTGGATGCCCGATTCGCTACTCATACCCAACGGTTACCTCAACCTCCTCAGCCTGCCGCCTCTTCTCTGGGTGACCGCTCAGCTGGCGGCGCTTCCGTCGGCTGCACTTCGGTAACCACCGGTGCGTCAGTAGCCGGGCCAGACAGCGCACTCGACTGCAATGCGGCGCTCGGCAGGGTGAAGCCTGCAACCGTCTGCCGGAGCTGAGATGCGAGCTCGGACAGTTTGGAAATCGATGCCGCGGTTGCCGTGGTGGCTTTGCCCGTCTGGTCACTGATCTCCTTGAGCTTGGTGGTGCGTCGCGTCACATCGGCCGCGGATCCTGCCTGCTGGCGCGCCGAACCGGAGATATTTTGTACGAGGTTTGCAATTTGGTTGGAAACCTGCTCGATCTCGTCGAGAGCCGCACCGGCATTTTCGGCCAGCAATGCACCGCCTACAACGTCGGTCGTGCTGCGCTCCATCGACACCACGGCCTCATTCGTATCCGACTGAATCGTGCGGACGAGAACCTCGATCTGCTTGGTCGCATTGGTGGATCGTTCAGCGAGTCGTTGCACCTCATCTGCAACCACCGCGAAACCACGCCCTGCTTCACCGGCCATCGATGCCTGGATTGAAGCGTTCAGGGCAAGGATGTTCGTTTGCTCCGCGATGTCATTGATCAGCTCGATGATATTGCCGATCTCCTGCGAGCTTTCACCGAGTCGTTTGATTCGCTTGGACGTATCCTGAATGGTCTCGCGGATTGTGTTCATGCCATCGATCGTCCGTCGCACCGCTTCGCCACCTTTGTGGGCGACCTCAACTGAATGCCTAGCAACGTCGGAAGACCGCTCAGCATTGCCCGATACTTCCTCGATCGAACCCGCCATCGAAACGATCGACTCAGTCGCTGCGGAAATCTCACGCGTTTGCGTCTCAGCAGCGCGGGCCATGTGCGTCGCCGTGCTGGCCGTTGACCTAGCAGCGGAGTCCACCATGATCGCCGTTTCGTTAATCGTCGCAACCAGTTCCCGCAGTTTTTCGATGGCATAGTTGATCGAGTCTGCGATTGCCCCCGTGATGTCTTCGGTGACAGTGGCTTCGACGGTGAGATCACCGTCTGCGAGGCTACCGAGTTCATCCAACAACCGCAGAATGGCCTGCTGGTTTCGCGCGTTTTTCTCAGACTGTTCGCGGGAGGTCTGCTCATGTAACGACGTCCTAGAATGCATGACGGCCAGCCCTCGAGCATCAGAAGGGCAAGTCCGATGAGGCCGATAGGCAACCAGGAGTTTGCCAGCAGATCGCTACCAGTGACGCCTGTCGAGTTCATAAAAAGAATGCCGGCCGCGGCGAAAAGTGACACGGCAAGCGCGGCCGCAAGTGTAGTAAACGCGGTGAATTTTTCAGGATTTGATGACATGACTTTGCAATGCTTCACTCATTAAATGGTAGCGCCGCATCATTCAGCGACCGCCTGCAGAAATGTGCTGCTTTCCAGCAGGTCATAGAAATTGAAGACAGGCCAGGTATCAGGGTCGCGTTCATACGCACCGTGCAGATAGCGATCACAGCGAACTGCAGTTTGCGGCGCCTTGTCGACGTACTCCGAATTCATGAAACGCCTGAATCCCTGGACTTCGTCGACGACGATACCGGCCGGCACTTCGCGATGGTTAATCGAGATAACGCGCGTCACACGGCGCAAAGACGTGCGCCCGCTGCCTAGGAACATCTTAAGATCGATTAGAGGCAGGAGATGGCCGCGCAGATTGGCGATACCCATGAGCCAGCGCTTCGCGCCCGGTACCCGCGTCATCGACTCTGGCAACATTAGGACCTCACGAACCTGGTCGCGGTTGGCAACAAAAAACTCTTGGCCGATGCGAAAACCAATGCCCGTCCATTCTTCCGGAATCTCCCCCGTCACTTTGCCGGCTATCGCAGCGCGGCTGCGACGTTCCAGCTCTTTCAGCAACTCAAACGGCTGTTCGACGAGCGATGACAGTTCAGGCGTGGTGTTCATTCAGCCAGCCATCGCCGAGTTGATGCGTGCCGCAAGGTCTTTCGCGCCGACAGGTTTGACGATGTATTCCACGGCACCCTGTCGCATGCCCCAAATTTTGTCCGTTTCCTGATCTTTGGTCGTAATCATGATGACCGGGATATCCGAGGTATGTGGATCTTGTGTGAGTTTACGGGTCGCCTGAAAACCATTCATGCCGGGCATGACCACATCCATCAGAATGCAATCTGGATGGGAGACCGCCGCCTGCCGAATGCCTTCCTCAGCACTGTCGGCAACCAGCGTTTCGAAACCACGTTTCTCCAGCATCTCCCTAAAGAGGTGCAGTTCTGTCGGCGAATCATCGACTATCAGGACTATGGCCATGAAGAATCCTCAATTGATCTGGTTGGAAATGGCACCTAGGAGCTCGTCTTTCGTGAAGGGCTTGGTCAGATATTGTTCCGAACCGACGATGCGTCCGCGGGCGCGATCGAAAAGCCCATCCCTGCTGGACAACATGATCACCGGCGTTTCCTTAAACACCTTGTTGTGCTTGATCAGCGAACAGGTCTGATAGCCATCGAGGCGAGGCATCATGATGTCCACGAAAATCACGTCAGGCTGGTGATCGGCGATTTTCGACAAAGCATCGAAACCGTCTATCGCCGTAAAAACTTGGCAACCCTCCTTGGACAACAAGGTCTCCGCCGTTCTGCGGATGGTTTTACTGTCATCCACGACCAGAATTTTGAGACCGTTCAGACCTCGAGAAGCATTATTTGACACTGGATACCCTTCGCCCATTGCGAACACCCAAACCCTGCTCGCGTCCCCAAACAGGCAGGCCCAAAACCACCGCTAATTTCCATAATGTCCACCGGCAAAAGGGTTGTACCATATTGGCCAAAATGCCGCCATGACCGGCTACGCAGCTTGCGTTCGCAGCATTGCAAAGGTGCAGAACGAACAGGTTTCGGTATAGTTATCCACACTCATTTGTCGAGCGTAAGGAACTGCCCAAATGTCTTCCAGCAAGCACCGAATTGGTGTCGTCATGGACCCCATCGAGAGCATTACGCCGAAAAAAGACAGTTCGCTTGCGATGCTGCTCGAGGCAGAGCGCCGTGGCACCGAAATCCACTACCTGCAGCAGGCGGATTTGAAGATGATCGACGGTGTTGCCGTCGGACGTTCGCGAATTCTCAATGTGCGTGACGATGACAACGATTGGTACGAAATCGGCGCCGAATCCGAGATTGCGCTGGGCGATCTGGATGCCATCCTGATGCGCAAGGATCCGCCGTTCGACATGGAGTATGTGTACACGACCTACATCCTCGGCCGGGCTGAAGAAGCAGGCACCCTGATCGTCAACAATCCGCAGGCCCTGCGCGACATGAATGAGAAGGCTTATACCGCCTGGTTCCCCCAATGCGCACCACTTACTCTGATCACACGGTCGATGCAGGAGATTAAAGCCTTTCTCGCGGAGCATTCGCGCATCGTCGTCAAACCGCTCGACGGCATGGGAGGAAAGTCCATCTTCGTCGTTAGCGCCGACGATAAGAATGCGAACGTCATCTTTGAAACGCTCACCAACTATGGCGCAAGATTCGCAATGGCCCAGGTCTTCATTCCGGAAATCAGTGACGGCGACAAACGCATCCTGCTAATTGACGGCGAACCGGTTCCCTACAGTCTCGCGCGTATCCCGTCGGCCGATGACAATCGGGGTAACCTGGTTATGGGGGCCGTCGGCGAAGGTCGCGAACTCTCTGAGCGCGAGGCCTGGATCTGCGGCGAGATCGGCCCTGTCCTGAAGGAAAGCGGCGTCATCTTTTGCGGAATCGACGTCATTGGCGATTACCTGACAGAGATCAACGTCACCAGTCCTACCGGAATCAGAGAGCTGGACCGAATATTCGACCTGAATATCGCCGGGCAGCTGTTCGACGCGATCGAAGCCCGCCTGGGCTGAAAAAGCTCCTGCCGCGCGCCAGATTATTTATTTTCGGCCGCCCTGGCGCCGATTCAAAGTTTCGTGCGAGTGGCCCAAGCCTAAATGCTAAGATTTCGGTGAAGTAAACTGAACAAATCATTGATCGCCTGTGCGAGAATAGAGAAATCAGGGGTTTACTGGCGAAACGCCTGCTTGGGACATGGCAAAAGAGCGTGCTAAAGCTGACGCTGCGATCGGACCCGATTCGATCGACGATGTGATGCTGGAATCATTTTCGGCACCGGATCGGCTGACGCCGATGTTATTCCTCGCCGCCCTGATTCACGGCATCCTGATAATCGGCGTTACCTTCAGTGCCGTGATTGGCGACGAGTTTCATGACACCATCTCTCTTGAAGTCACCATCGTTGCCGATCCCGATCCAAACGTAATGGAACCGGAGCATGCAGAGTACCTGGCGCAGGCGAGCCAGGAAGGCACCGGCAATACCCTGGAACAGGCACGCCCATCAGCCCTGGCGGAAAGCATGGTCCCGGTCGACACCATGGGGAGCCTGGAAGGCGAAAGTCCAGACGATGCCCGGGCTGTCGAAGAGTACGCAGATCAGGCTTTGACGGCGCAGGCCGAACAGGACTTTGACGTACTCGAAAAGCCGCGCAACGGGCCTTCGCCGGATGAATCCGCTGCTGCACAACTGGAATCCGGTATCCAGGTCACAATGCCATTGCCGCAGGACTTGGAGACCGACACCGCCATTCACGATGATAATCCCCGCGAATTGGTAACGTCCGTCGATACGAAGGAATCGAAGGTCGCCGGATACCTGAGTCGCTGGAAGTCGAAGATCGAAACCGTCGGCATCAAGTACTTCCCAGACCAACGCCTGATCGATGACATGACGGGCAGCCCAACGCTTGAGGTCACAATTACATCAAGCGGTCAGCTTCAAGAAGCACTGGTTCGTCGTTCATCAGGCTCGAGGGCACTAGACCAGGTGGCGCTCCGCATTTTGCGCCGGGCCGCCCCGTTTGATCCCTTCCCGGAGGCCATCAGGGTCGACTATGACCAGCTGCGATTTGCCTACAAATGGCAGTTCAATTACCTCGACGTGCTGGCGACTGCCCGCACCAACTAACGTCAACACCGCCGGTGCACTTACAAATCTGCGACAGAGTCGTGGACAACTGTGCGATACTTGATCGCATGGAATTGAAGGATTCGCTTTGTAATCAACTGCTGATAGCCATGCCTGGAATGGCGGATCCGAACTTCAACAGCACCGTCACGCTGGTCTGCGAGCACAATCTCGAAGGTGCGCTCGGGATCGTCATTAACCGACCGATGGATATGAAACTCGACGGCCTCTTCGAGCAGCTTGATGTGAATGGCCTCGAGGAATCGATCGCGAGCCACCCGGTATTGAGTGGCGGGCCGGTAGCCCCGGAACGGGGATTTGTCTTGCACAATCCAGGTACGATCTTCGAGAGCTCAATGACGGTCTCGCCGGACGTGCAGCTGACGTTATCACGGGATGTCATCGATGCCATGGCGACAGGCGATGGTCCCGACAAATCGCTGGTTGCGCTCGGTTACGCCGGCTGGGATGCTGGCCAGCTCGAGGCCGAGATGCTGGCCAATACATGGCTTAGCGTACCGGCCAGACCCGAGGTCATCTTTGATGTGCCCTTTGCCGATCGCTGGACCGTCGCTGCAGAGACCATTGGTATCAACATCAGCCAGATTTCCCCGGATGCCGGGCACGCCTGAAACCATCATCGCCTTTGATTTCGGCCTGCGGCGCATCGGCATCGCAGTCGGCCAGCAAGTGACGCATTCCGCCAATCCGTTGGGGACGGTCAGCAATGGAGAGCACGGCCCGGACTGGCCGCGCATCGAGACGCTGCTACGCGAATGGCGTCCCCAACGTCTGATCGTGGGATTACCACTGCATGCCAACGGAACGCCTTCGGATATCGGTGGCCACGTACGGGAATTCGTTGGCGCACTGGGCCGCTTTGACCTGCCTGTGGACACGGTGGATGAACGCTATTCATCACTCGAGGCCGAAGCGATGCTGAAGTCACAGCGCGAAGCCGGCTTACGGGGCCGCATTAGCAAGGAAGCGATCGACTCTGCCGCAGCGACATTGATTGCCGAACGGTGGCTAAAAAACGAAGATTAATCAGCGTACAATGCCGGCGCCATGTCACTAAGCAAGCTCGCGAAAGAAACGAGCAGCGCGGATCACTCCGAACTGCAGCTGGATGAACAGGGCCGACTGCGTCACCTGCTCTCTTTGCGTGGCATGGATCGGGACCTGATTGTCGCCCTGCTCGATCGCGCTGAATCCTTCCTGACGCAACCCGGGCAGAGGCCTGTTCGCGGCAAAGCGCTCGATGGCAGGACCGTTGCCAATCTTTTTCTCGAGAACAGCACCCGAACGCGAACATCCTTTGAGCTTGCGGCCAAACGACTGGGTGCCGACGTTCTCAACTTGGACCTGAATACCTCGTCAGCCGCCAAAGGCGAGTCGATTCTCGACACGATTTATACCTTGCAGGCGATGCAGGTCGACATGTTCGTCGTTCGCGACCGTCAGGTCGGCACGCAGGCAATAATCGCCCGAAATGTCGGGGCGCATGTCAATGTGCTGAACGCCGGCGAGGCCAATGTGTCGCACCCCACGCAGGGATTGCTCGACCTACTCACGATTCGTCTGCATAAAGGCAACTTCACCAACCTGACCGTTGCGATCGTAGGTGACGTCGCGCACTCACGCGTCGCCATGTCCGCTGCAGCGGGCCTTATCGCGATGGGCGTCGGAAAATTGCGGCTAGTTGCGCCGCCCGAACTCGCGCCGGACGCCGTACCCGGTGCGGACATCGTGACAAACTTCGATGCAGGCATTGCCGATGCAGATGTCGTTATGGTGTTACGCATCCAGAAGGAACGATTCATGGACAAAGCCGGTATTCCTGACGATGCCGAGTACTTCCGCGCGTGGGGTGTCAGTCGAGAACGGATGAAACTGGCCGCCGACGATGCCATTGTCATGCACCCAGGACCCATGAACCGCGGCGTGGAAATCGAAGGTAAGCTTGCTGACGGACCAGCATCGGTCATTACCGAGCAAGTTCGGAACGGCGTTGCAGTACGTATGGCTGTCCTCGAAATGCTCGCGAATAACGGAGCAACCGGATGAGTGCAACCGCGGTAGCAGCGACATCGGCACAGGCCAATCGCAGCAGTTTGTTTGTCGAGGACGCCGAGGTCATCAGCGTAACGCCGTGGCCCGGCGACCAGTTCGTCATACGACTTTCATCGCCGAAGTGCGCGGCCGCAGCGACGCCCGGCAGTTTTGTGCATCTCCATTGCGACGAGTCGATTCCAATGCGTCGCCCATTGTCCATCATGCGCGTCGATGCAAGCGGCGGCTGGATCGATATATTGTTCAAGATCGTTGGCGATGGGTTACGTGCACTGGGTGCGCGCAGACCTGGTGACATTGTGAGCTCGATTGGGCCAATCGGGCACGGTTTCGTGCCGCATGCAGATCGCCCAGCGCCCCTATTGATCGGTGGCGGCGTCGGTATCCCCCCGATGGTTTTTCTCGCTGAGTCTCTGAAGGACGACGACGTCGAATGGCGACCTCTGGTCATCATGGGTTCCGAGATTCCTTTCCCGTTCGAGGTCAAAAACTCGGACTTGCTCGTCCCGTGGCTGGATGGGTCGATCAGCGGCACGATGCCCCTGATCGAGTCCTGGAACATACCGACCCGACTGGCGAGTCAGTCAGACATTGCCGGCACCTATCGTGGTTTTGTCACGGACCTGGCACATGAATGGCTATCGACTTTGTCAAACGATGAGTGCCAGGACGTCGAGATCTTTACCTGCGGTCCGACGCCAATGCTCAAAGCCGTGACAGCACTAGCGCGTGAATTTGACTTGCCCTGTCAGGCCTCTCTCGAGGAATTCATGGCCTGCGCAGTCGGCGGTTGCGCCGGCTGCACGGTACTCGTGCAGACTGATCATGGGCCGACCATGAAGCGCGTCTGTGTAGATGGTCCCGTTTTCGACGCCTACACAGTCTATCCGGACTAGTCAGCATGCTGGAAAAATTTGAACGTTACCCGTTAACTTTTGGTCCCACACAGATCGAGAAACTCTCCCGCCTGTCCGAACACCTTGGCGGTGATGTCGAGTTGTATGCCAAACGCGAGGACTGCAATTCGGGTCTCGCCTTCGGCGGCAACAAGATCCGCAAACTCGAATACATCGTTCCTGACGCTATTGCCTCTGGCGCTGACACGCTGGTGACGATCGGGGGCGTACAGTCCAATCACACGCGCCAGGTCGCAGCCGTCGCTGCAAAAATCGGCATGAAGTGCCGGCTGGTTCAGGAAACCTGGGTTCCGTTCGAGGATGCCGTCTACGATCGTGTCGGCAATATTCTCATGTCACGCGTCATGGGCGCGGAAATCGAACTGGTCGACGAAGGTTTCGACATCGGCATACGTGAATCCTGGGAACGCGCGCTCGAAGACGTCAAGGACAAGGGTGGCACACCCTATCCCATCCCCGCGGGCGCCTCAGTGCACAAGTATGGCGGCCTGGGTTTCGTCGGCTTTGCCGAGGAAGTGCGTGTTCAAGAAGCAGAACTCGGCTTCCAGTTTGACTACGTCGTCGTCTGTACAGTTACCGGTTCTACCCATGCCGGCATGGTTGTCGGCTTCGCGAAGGATGGTCGTGCCAGAAATGTCATTGGGATTGACGCCTCGTGCACGCCTGAGCAAACACACAGACAGGTGCTCGATATTGCGCAGAAAACTGCCGAACTAGTCGAACTGGGTCAGGACGTCACGGCTGAGGACGTCGTCCTTAAAACGGAATATGCGTACCCGGTCTACGGCGTTCCGTCGGAGGAGACCAACGACGCGATTCGATTATGTGCACGCCTCGAAGGAATGATGACGGACCCGGTATACGAAGGTAAGTCGGCGCAGGGCATGATCGACCTGGTCAAACAGGGCTTTTTTCCGCAGGGCTCGAAAGTACTGTATGCGCACCTTGGGGGTGTTCCCGCGATTAACGGATATAGTTATATCTATCGAAATGGCTAGCCATGCCGCGCACCAGGCACGGTCTACCTGCGATCCATTTTCAGTTACTCCGCTTGACAATGGTATGGCTAGAGCGACTGACTTTCGCACTCGATAAACACGACATCGAAGACAGCAGCAAATTCTTCCGACTACAGATGCCTGCGCATTGACCAGGACCTTCTTGTCATCTTTGAGCGGCGCACCCCATTTCACCTCCTCGTCGAAGTCGGTGGCGTTCAGTATCAGTCGGAGCTTCTTCAGGTCAGCGCCCCACTGCTCGGAGACCGCAACGCAGTCAACAACAGTCTTGAAAAAATTCATGACTTAAACACGGACAATAAGCGGAGAATCGTCAATTCGACCAAGACGGCTTTTGCTATAGTCAGGCCAGCACAATAACAAGACATTTCAGGGGAAATCATGAAGCGTGCACTGACGTTCGTACTTTCTGTTCTCATCGTTCCGTTCACTGTTCTGGCACAGGGTGAGGATGCGTCCGAACCTGGCTTCAACCAGTCGACATTCAAGGGTCTCGAGATGCGCGGCATCGGCCCAGCGATGATGTCCGGCCGAATTTCAGACATCGTCATCCATCCGGATGATCCCAGCACCTGGTATGTCGCGGTCGGCAGTGGCGGCGTCTGGAAGACTGAGAACGGCGGCACCACCTGGTCAACGATTTTTGACAACGAGGATTCCTATTCCATCGGCTGCATCACGCTAGACCCGACAGATCCCGATACGATCTGGGTCGGCACCGGTGAAAACGTCTCGGGTCGTCATGTCGCTTACGGATCCGGCGTCTATCGCAGCCGCAACAGCGGCAAGACCTGGGAGAACATGGGTCTCAACGAATCCGAACACATCGGCATGATTCGCATCGACCCGCGTGACTCGAACGTCATTTACGTTGCATCGCAGGGACCTCTGTGGTCGGCGGGCGGTGACCGTGGACTGTTCAAGTCTGTCGATGGCGGCGCGAGCTGGAACAAGATTCTCGGCGACGGGCTGGGTGACAGAGACATCGACGATGACTACACCGGCGTGTCCGAGGTGCATCTAGACCCCCGCAACCCCGACGTTGTCTACGCCGTCGCCTGGCAGAAGTTTCGCAACGTTGCCGTCCTGATGGACGGCGGCCCCGGCTCAGGCATTCATAAATCCGAAGATGGCGGCGAAACCTGGCGCGAGCTGACCGAAGGATTGCCCAGCGAGGACATGGGCAAGGTCGGTTTCGCAGTCTCGCCCCAGGACCCAGACGTCGTTTACGCCACGATTGAACTTGCGCATCGCAAGGGTGGCTTCTATCGCTCCGAGAACGCGGGTGAATCATGGGAGAAGATGAATGACTACATCTCGGGTGGTACCGGTCCGCATTACTACCAGGAGATATTCACAGACCCGCACCAGTTCGACCGCATTTACCAGGTGGACGTGCGCTTGCACGTGACACACAACGGCGGCAAAGACTTCGAGACGATGCGCTCGGAAACCAAACACGTCGATCACCATGCCATCGCATTTCATCCCACCGATCCTGACTACCTGCTTGTCGGAAATGACGGTGGCGTTTACGAAAGCCTCGATCGTGGCGAGACCTGGCGGTACATGGCCAACATGCCGATCTCGCAGTTCTACAAAGTCACCGTCGACTACGACGAGCCTTTCTACAATATCTATGGCGGCACGCAGGATAATTCGACGCTCGGGGGCCCGAGCCGCACCGACAACAATGTCGGTATTCGAAATTCGGACTGGGACCTCATTCTCGGCGCCGACGGACATCAGCCTTTTGCAGACCCGACCAATCCGAACATCGTGTATGCCAACTGGCAGGAAGGCAACCTGACGCGCTATGACCGGGCAACCGGCGAAAGCGTCTATATCCGCCCACAACCGGGTCCCGGCGAACCCGAGGAACGTTACAACTGGGATGCGCCCATCCTAATCAGCCCCCACGATCCGGAGACACTGTATTTTGGCAGCTTCCGAGTATGGAAGAGCGAAAATCGCGGCGATTCGTGGGAGAAGGTATCTGGGGACCTTACTCGCAGCCAGAATCGTCTTCAGCAACCCCTGATGGGTCGTCGCTGGAGTTTCGACTCAAACTGGGACCTGTCGGCGATGTCGAAATTCAACACCATCACATCGCTGTCCGAATCGTCGGTGGTTGAAGGACTGCTGTACGTCGGTACCGATGACGGACTGATCCAGGTGAGTGAAGATGGCGGGGTGAACTGGCGGTCCGTTGAAAATCTGCCGGGCGTGCCGTCGTCCTATTTCGTCAACGACATCAAGGCAGACCTGCATGATCCCGATACGGTGTACGTCGTTGTTGACGACCACAAATCCGGCGACTTTTCCCCGTATGTATTGAAAAGTAAGAACCGCGGTCGCAGCTGGCGCAGCATTGCGTCCAATCTCCCAGATCGACACGTGTTGTGGCGCATCGTCCAGGATCACGTGAATCCGAACCTGCTCTTTCTCGGTACGGAATTTGGCGTATTCTTTTCCGTGGATTCAGGTAGCCAGTGGACCAAACTTGCAGGGGGTGTCCCCAACATTGCCTTCCGCGACCTGGTCATTCAGCAGCGAGAAAATGACCTGGTCGGCGCAACGTTTGGGCGCAGCTTTTATATCCTGGACGACTATTCAGCGTTGCGTTATGTCGACAACGACTTGTTGCAGAACGGCTCCGTTCTTTTCCCCGTGCGCGATGCCGATTGGTATGTCCCGAGACGTCCACATAGCTGCTCAACACCTGGCTGCGTGGACAGCCAGGGTGATGCGTATTACGTCGCGCCCAATCCACCCTTTGGCGCAGTGTTCACCTATTACCTCGCCGAAGAACGTAAACGGCTCGCCGATCAACGCAAAGCCAGCGAAAAAGAAGCCGATACCGACAGCGAGGACGTACGATTCCCGAGCTGGGATCGCATTGGCGAGGAGGAGCGTGAAGACGATCCAGCGATTGTCTTCACCGTGTCCGACAGCGACGGCAATGTCGTTCGACATATAGCAGCGCCCGTAAAGGCAGGCTTCAATCGCGTAACCTGGGATCTGCGTTTCCCAGTCGTCGATCCCTGGGTTCCCGAGTCAGCTCGTGGCGGTGGTTTCGGTACTCCCGCCGGCGTGCTGGTTGCCCCTGGTACCTACCAGGTGACGATGCAGGAACGCATTGACGGGGAACTCAACGACCTGGGGCAGCAGCAAAGCTTCGAGGTCGTATCTGTGAGACCCGAACCTACGTTGCCCGGGAGCTCTCAGCAGGAACGAATCGTCTACTCGCAACAAGTCGACGAAATACGCCGTGCCGTCAATGGCACGCTGCGGGCACTTGACGATATCCAGACTGAACTGGGCGCCATCAAGGAATCACTCGGTAATTCAACGGCAAATCTCACCTTGTACGCGCAAGCAAATGGACTGTCCCAGGAGTTAAGCCTCATTCGGGATCGCATTGCCGGCAATCGAATGCAGGGATCGTTCTCCGTTGATCAAACAACGCCGATTACGGCCCGTCTGAGTCATGCGGCGTATAACCCGAACACGACGGCCTACGGGCTGACGCCATCGCAACGCAATTCCCTGAATATTGCCCGCGATGAGTTCGGACAGGTCTCCCGAGATCTGGGCCAGCTTGTCGACGTCCAGTATCTGGCGTTGAAGGATGCGGTCGAAGCCGCCAGCATCCCATGGACACCGGGCCGAGGTGTGCTGTCACCGAACTAGTCTGCTGTCACGCCATCAGGTTAACGTAGAGCAACCTGATGACCGTGGCGGTGACTAGGATTCGGTAGGCGTTTCGGAAAAAGCGTTCCGATATACGATCGACAACCATCCTGCCAAGCCACGTACCGACAAAACGGACGTCAACGCCGTAGCGCGCCACATGAGGGAATCTCAGCCGCCGAAATTGACTTTGGCTTCGAGGTTGGCCCTTGAATCAGCATGCGACATCGCCTCTTCCAGCGTAATCGTGCCGTTCTTGTACAAGTCGAGGAGTGCCTCATCGAAATTTTGCATGCCCTTCTCACCCGAATCGCGAAGGGCATCTTTCACTTCGGAGATGTCGCCTTTCAGGATGAGGTCCTTGATATGCGGCGTGTTGATCATCAGTTCGACCGCAGCCACACGCCTGCCGGTTCGGTCGCGAACGAGGCGCTGTGACAGGATCGCCCGCAAGTAGTTGGCAAGATTCATGAACACCTGGCGATGCTGTTCGGTCGGGAACATGTTGATGATTCGATCCAGGGTTTCGGGCGCATTATTGGAATGCAGCGTACCTAGGACGAGGTGACCGGTGCCGGCCATGTCCAGCGCTGACTGCATCGACTCGCGGTCACGAATCTCACCAATCTGGAGAACGTCAGGCGCTGCACGCATCGCACTCTTCAGTGCTCGGCTGTAGGATTTTGTATCCAGTCCGACTTCACGCTGGTTGACTATCGACTGCTTGTTCGGGTGAAGGAATTCGATCGGCTCTTCGACTGTAATGATATGTGACGACGTCTTCTCGTTCCGATGATTGATCATTGCCGCCAGCGTGGTCGACTTGCCGCTACCGGTAGCACCCACCATCAGGATCAACCCGCGACGGAGCATGACAAGCTCCTTCATTTGCTCGGGCATACCCAGTTCGTCAAGCGTCAGCAAGTCCGGGGTAATGTAACGCAGGACCATCGAAACATTGCCGCGCTGTTGAAATACGTTGACGCGAAATCGTCCCAGTCCGGGTTCGGAAATCGCAAAATCGAGTTCCAATTCTCTCATAAACTGCTCGAGCTGCTCTCCGTCCATCAGTTCGACGGCGACCTGTTTAACCTGCTTCGGTGTCAACTCAAGCTTGTTCACAGGCATGATCTTGCCGTCGATCTTGATTTTGGCCGGCGCAAACGGTGCGAAAAAAAGGTCGGAAGCCTTCTTTTCCACCATCAGTTTGAAAATCGCTTTGACGTTCATACGGTATCGAATTCTATTTACCCGGACTAGAAGGTCCGGGCCTTATCCTCTTCCATAATGTGCAGGCTTTCAGACTGCTGATCCGCGATGGACGACTCGCGCTTACTCTCGAGTTTGATGCGCAGCCTGAGTTCGTTCATAGAGTCCGCGTTACGCATCGCCTCTTCGTAGGAAATAATGCCGTCTTCCCACAGCGTGAACAGCGCCTGGTCAAAGGTCTGCATACCGAGGCGGGTCGACCTCGCCATGATCTCCTTGATCTGCCCAACTTCACCTTTAAAAATGAGTTCGGCGATCAACGGCGAGTTCAGCATGACCTCCATCGCGGCGACCCGCCCAATGCCGGTTTCGCGCGGGATCAGTCGCTGGGACACGAATGCTTTCGTATTGAGCGACATGTCCATCAGTAACTGCTGGCGACGCTCTTCGGGGAAGAAGTTGATAATACGATAGATAGCCTTGTTCGCGTTATTGGCATGCAAGGTCGCCAGACAGAGGTGGCCCGTTTCGGCGAACTGGATACCATATTCCATCGTTTCACGGTCCCGGATCTCTCCGATCAGGATGACATCCGGCGCCTGACGCAGCGTATTCTTCAGGGCTGCGTGCCAGGAATCAGTATCGACGCCCACCTCGCGCTGGGTAATCACACAGCCTTCTTGCGGATGAACGTATTCCACCGGGTCCTCGATCGAGACGATATGGCCCTTGGAATTCTTGTTGCGATGATCGATCATTGCGGCAAGAGTTGTCGACTTACCGGAGCCGGTACCGCCAACAACGATACACAGGCCTCGCTTGTTCATGGCGACATCTTTCAGGATTGGCGGTAGTTCTAGTCCGTCCAGCGTCGGAATCTCGGTGGTAATGGTGCGGAGTACGGCGCCGACATAGCCCTGCTGGATAAATGCGCTGACGCGAAAACGACCGATGCCTTGCGGGGTAATCGCAAAATTACATTCCTTCGTTGCGTCGAATTCCCTGATCTGTTTGTCGTTCATGATAGAGCGAACCATCATGGCGGACTGGTCGGGCGACAAGGGTTCATCGGTCGTCTTGTGAATCGTGCCGTCGACTTTGATCGCGGGCGGGAAGCCCGTCGTAATGAAAAGGTCAGAGCCTTCTTTCTCGACCATTTTCTTAAGCAGGTTCTGCGTTAGCCGCACTGCTTGTTCGCGTTCCATTGACCTCTACTCCTTTCCGGCAACCTGCGTCTAGCTATTGCCTAAAAATTATCTTTGTTCACCGCGCGGAATCTCGCCTCTTCCTTGTTGATGAGACCCTTCTGCAGCAGTTCGGCCAGATTCTGGTCTAGCGTCTGCATGCCCGAACCCTGACCGGTCTGAATAGCGGAATACATTTGCGCAATTTTGCCCTCGCGAATCAGGTTCCGAATCGCAGGTGTGCCAATCATGATTTCGTGCGCCGCGATACGGCCGCCGCCAATCTTTTTCAGAAGTGTCTGCGAAATCACAGCACGCAGCGATTCAGACAACATTGCACGGACCATTTCCTTTTCAGCCGCCGGGAACACATCGACGATACGGTCGATCGTTTTGGACGCCGAACTCGTATGTAGCGTGCCAAAAACAAGGTGACCGGTTTCTGCGGCGGTCAGCGCCAGCCGAATGGTTTCGAGATCACGAAGCTCGCCGACGAGGATAATATCCGGGTCCTCACGCAATGCTGAGCGCAATGCCTCGTTGAAGCCCAACGTGTCACGATGCACTTCGCGTTGGTTGACGAGCGATTTCTTCGACTCGTGCACGAACTCGATCGGATCCTCAATGGTCAGGATGTGATCAGGCTTATTTTCATTGATGTAGTCGACCATCGCAGCCAGTGTCGTACTCTTACCGGAACCGGTCGGTCCTGTGACGAGCACCATGCCCCTCGGATGCATCGCGATGTCCTTGAAGATCGCGGGTGCGCCGAGATCATCCAAGGTCAGAATTTCTGACGGGATGATCCGGAAGACGGCCGCCGAGCCGCGGTTCTGGTTGTAGGCATTGACACGAAAACGCGCCAATTTCGGAATCTCGAACGAAAAATCCGTTTCCAGGAACTCCTCATAGTCCTTGCGCTGCTTGTCATTCATGATGTCGTACACCATGCTATTAACGTCCTTGTGGGTCAGCGCGGGCATATTGATGCGTTTGATGTCACCGTCGACACGAATCATCGGCGGGACACCACCGGACAGGTGGAGATCTGAGGCGTTATTCTTTACCGTGAACGACAACAGCTGAGCAACGTCGACGGCCATATTTCTCCCTCGGAGAGTGACTGGTCCGACTTACCATAACCCGGACCCATTGGCTGCCTAGTATAGCGAAGCATGGTGAGCAAAACGTGATTGGAGTCACGGAAAACTTTCGAAAAATCCAAGATTTGCTGGCAAAAGCTGCGGCAGATGCCGAGCGGCCGGCCGAGCAGATCCGTCTCCTCGCCGTCAGCAAAAAAAAGTCGATTGAGGCCATTCTTGAGGCTGCGGCAGCTGGTCAGCGGGATTTT
>JAQWSV010000037.1 GCA_029243005.1 Woeseiaceae bacterium | reverse complement strand
CAGGCGATAGTCGACTTCGTTTGAGCCGTAGCGTGCGCTGACGTCCCAGGTGAAATCATCGTTGCCACCGCGAGCACCACCCGCGAGACCTAGGTCGCTAACTTCGCCTTCGAATCGCGGCGTGAAACCACCGGGGAACTTTTCCAGCGGGAAGTAGACGGTACCGTTTTGCTCACGAAGCGGCTCGATCGTGCCGTTGAACGGATAACGATAGAAGAAGCTGCCGTCGCCTTTACTGCTGGACGTGTTACCCCAACCGTAGAGTTCAACACCGTTGTCGAGTTCGATACCCGCGTTAACGAAGGTACGGAACGATTCGGTGTTCGGCTGACCCCAGGGCATGACGACATTACCGGCAACCGAAGCGTTGTTCGGGTTCAGTGAGCCATCAGCATATCCCTGGATGAACGGCTCTACCCATGCAGACGGAACGCTGCCGTAGTCAGCCGGCAGCATGGCCGCAGAGGAACCAAGGACAAATGCCTGCCTGATCGCACTGGTGTTGGAGAAAGCAGCGCCGTTCGGATCTGTACAGAACCAACCGTCGCAATAGGGATCAGCGCGCTGCGTGAAGTCAGCTTCGTTCGCCTCAGCGGAAATGGAGATAAAACCATTCTCGCCAAGCGGCAGACCCAGGTTTGCGGAGATCGTGTAGTCCCCACCATCGCCTTCGAAGTACTCACCGGTTGCAGCATTCAGTGAGAAGCCTTCAGAGTCGTCTTTCAGGATGAAGTTGATCACGCCAGCGATGGCATCAGAACCATACAGCGACGAAGCGCCGTCACGCAGAACTTCAACGTTCTTGATAGCGGTCGACGGAATGGTTGCAACGTCAGGACCCTGCGTTCCCGAACCACCGATCGATACCAGTGCTGCACGATGACGGCGTTTGCCGTTGATGAGCACGAGTGTGTGGTGAGACGGAAGGCCGCGTAGCTCTGCCGGGCGGATGAACGTAGCACCGTCCGAAATCGGCTGGCGGCTTACGTTATAAGATGGAACCAACGTCTGCAAGATGTCCACGGTATCCGTGTGAGAAACCGCCTCGATCTGATCCGCGCTGAACGTGTCAACCGGAACAGCCGAGTCAACAGCCGTACGTGGACGACCACGTACACCTGTTGTGATGATTTCTTCAATCTCATCGTCGTCAGCTCCCTGCGCCTGCACCATACCGGTGAGTCCCGTCAGGCCAAAGGCCAGAACGGAGACTGGCAATAGAAACTTGATGATTTTTCGCATCTGCTTTCTCTCCAAATAAGGGATGGTTTATTTAAAGCCACCAAACAGCCGCGATCATTTGCATGATTGCAACAGATTTGGTCTTACGCATAATTGAACCACCCGACGTTTGGAAAATAAAGCTTTAGCGGGCTTTTTTTTCTTATTCTAATTGGTATTAATTGTTGCTAAAACACAACATTATTGCGTAGTCCAGCAAATCACTGGATTTCTTAGGCGATACGGAGTCCCGGGCCGGTTGACCGAGCGTTCACACTTGCCCGAACCGACCTGCCTAGGCCGGATCAGGGCCGTCTGGGCATGCCTGTCCTGGGGCTTCGTTTCAGATAGCGTAACAACGAGCAGGTGCCTTGCCGGTCGCTTTAGCCCATTCCGCCTTCGCGCCGGTACTTCGAAGATGACCCGGTCTGTCTGGGCCAGTTGAAAAGCCCTTTCCCGGCAGGAGCGAAACGACCTTTGTTCGGCCCATCGAACGGGGCGATATCTCCTCCTGCGCGTGACCCTGGTCAGGATTTCTTTAGGGCAGCTCACAAACCCGCAAGTTGCTTACGGTGCTTGCCCCTCTTACTTCGTTGACTCGTGCACCTTCTTTTTCTCTTTGGAGATAACGGAAGCTGCTTCGAGGATGACCATAAACGTAGTAATGACAACGATTAAGTCGATCGTGACCAGCAACCAGTTGCCAGCCTCGTAGAACTCTTTGAGCTTGATCAGTGCCGCCCAGGACGAGGTGATTAGCACGAAGATCATCGGCACCATCGTGAACCGCGCCGGCCGGCCCAGCTTGATCAGCATAACGCTGATGACCAGCAGGGTAAGTCCCGCCAGGATCTGGTTAGTCGAGCCAAACAAGGGCCAGATGATCAGGCCACCACTGCCGGATGCGCCACCTGCGCCAAATGCAAGGAGCAGACAGCAGGTCACCGCAATTAGGGTCGCGAACACACCCCTCTTGAAGATCGGAATACTATAGATTTCGCCCCATTCTTGGATGATGTAGCGCTGCAACCTGACGCCCGAGTCCATTGTAGTGCCCGCAAACAGCACCACCATTGTCGCCAGAAGCGTCTGGGCCATACCGAACGGCAGTCCCCAGCCATTGGAAATCATTTGCGCTCCACCCTGGATGAAGGTGCCCGCACCCGCCGTGCCGTACTTGTCGTAGATCTCGTGCCAGATTTCCGGCGTTGCTGCCAATGCCGCGCTGCTCACAGCAACTAGCGTGATGAGGGCCAGCGTGCCCTCGCCCACCGCGCCGAGATAGCCGACAAAGCGGGCATCCGTTTCCTTGTCGATCTGTTTCGATGTCGTGCCTGAAGCCACGATGCCATGAAAGCCGGACACCGCGCCGCACGCAATGGTGACAAAGAGCAATGGCACAAGGGATGGTGCGTCTTCGGCCATCTGGTTATTAAAGGCCGGCGCAGAAATATCCGGCATGGACAATAGAACCGCCCCGTACAACAGTATCAGGCCGACGATCAATTGCATGCCATTGATGTAGTCGCGCGGTTGCAGCAACACCCAAACTGGCAGCATCGAGGCAATCGCTGCATATATAAAGAGAATGATGATCCAGTTTGCGTTGGGGCTCAGGCCGAACATCGACTCCGGCAGTGCGATGGGCAGGTTGCTGCCAACGATGATAGAACCGTACAAGGCAGCCACACCGACTACGGAGAGCAGGCCCAGACTCCAATTCCTGTGCAGGAGCTGACCGATGATCAATGCAACGACAATGGCAGACCAGGCCGGAAATACCGCAGTAGATGTCTGCACGAACGCGCCTGCGATCACCACGCCAAATACAGCGTTCACCATCAACAACACGAGGAAGATCACGACCATGAACAATGCGCGAGTTCTGCTGCCTACAACCTCTTCCGACAAGGCGCCGATGGACTTGCCCTTGTGTCGGGCGCTGGCCCATAGCGCGCCGAAGTCATGCACACCCGCAAAAAATATCGTGCCAATCGTCACCCAAAGCACCGCGGGTACCCAGCCCCAGTAGACCGCGATGGCTGGACCAACGATGGGTGCCGCCCCGGCGACGGAGGTGAAATGATGCCCCCAGAGCACATACTTGTTCGTCGGGTGATAATCGACGCCGTCGTTCAGTTCGTGCGCCGGCGTGACGAAATTCGCATCGAGCTGGTAGATCTTTTCAGCGATGAATTTCGAGTAGACGAACCAGCCGAACGTCATGCCGGCTATGCCCAGCACGACAATCATTACGGATTGCATAGGTTTTCCCCCGCCAGGAGCCAGAAACCATTGTTGTCGTTGTCACTCTGGCCCAAATTAAACGATTGATACGCCAGGGCTTCAGCATCCTGATACCTGGCCCCCAGGCGGCCGAGCTTAACCGCTGTCGGTCGATTGTGAAAGTTCGGGCGCGCTGTCATCCCGAAGGAATCGTCCGTAAAGTTGTACAAGCCCCCAGAGTATTGCGCAAACGATCACGAGCAACATGACCCAGCGAATGACGGCGGCAAAGAACGAGGCATTCATCACCGGCCACTGGAAGCTGTACTGGCCAAGTTCAGAGGCACGGTCGCTCATCCAGTGCCAGCCGCTGTGGGCGAGCATCGCCGACAACAGGATGGTGCCCATGCGTTCCGCCACGACATGTCGAAACAAGAAGTTAATGATGGGCACCGCAAGTACGATGATCATCAGCTGGCCAATCTCAACGCCGATATTGAACGCCAGCAAGGATGTCACGAGGTGACCACCAGCAAATTGCATAATCTCCGACAAAGCAAACGAGAATCCGAAGCCGTGCACGAGTCCGAAGGCAAAGGCGATGATCCACCGTTTCTCCCACTGACCCCCGACAATGTTTTCGAATGCCATGTAGACGATCGATGCCGCGATAATGGTTTCGATGAGCGGCGGGAACCAGAGGAAGTTAGGCATGATGCCGAACACCGAGGCGATCAGCGTGATGGAGTGCGCGGCCGTAAACGCGGTAACGATGACGACTAGAGGCCGGATTTTCCGAAAAGGAATCAGCAAGCAAATAACGAACAGCAGGTGGTCGATGCCGTCCAGAATATGGTCGATACCCGACCTGACAAATCGGACAAATGCGTGGTGCCAACGTGGATTGAGCTTTAATAGGCCGGGGTCTCCGGAAAAATGGTAGAGCCGCTCAGCGCCGTCAACGTGCAGGTAACGCACAATGGTCGTCGTCTGGAGTCCCAGGCGGGCAAACTCCGGCGCAATGGCGAACTCGGAGGCCGCGGAATGGATCGGATACCGAATTAATATGTCCAGCAAAGCTTGGTCACGATGCAGCTCCTCGCTATCGTCCAGGGGCGGGCTCATCACCGTCGCCAGCGCGGTATCGTAACCGTCGAACGATCGATCGGATGGCAGCGCGAGGCGCGTCGCCACGATTTCCCATTCCGTGAGCGGCTCATCATTCTCGTAGAGCGTAACTTCCTGCGCAATCCAGATCGTGGCAGCGTCATTCAGGAGTTCGTCCGACGCCGAGATGACGAGGTATCCGGGACCCGTCTGCGGAAACAGGATGTCCCGCATTGCATCGAGTGGCACCCGCACCAGAAAGTCAAGTTCGTTGGCCTCTGGCTTGATCATCGTCTGGATCATGACTTCCGTCGGCACTTCATGGGCAAGCGCCGGCTCGCGCGGTGCGAGCACAAGAGCAAAAAAGAGTGTCAGTTTGATGACAGCTAAAATTAAGGGCAGAACTCTGAATATCACTGTTTTCGGGGCCTTTGGCGTCTTCAGGTTGACGATTCTTATAGTTGCTTGAGCGGGATGTAAATGCCAATCCATAGTATACTGCTACGCAAACGAGAGACATCTCCGACAAAAACGCCAAGGGGAGCAGCGGAAGATGACGAAGAAGCACGTGTATACGGCAACCGCCGTCTTAGCAGTGCTGGTCGCATTGGGACTGGCACAAAATACGCTGGACCGGTCGGCGGAAGCGCAAGGCAAGACTGCACCGATATTCGAGGTCGATCCGTTCTGGCCGAAACCGCTGCCCAACAACTGGATCCTGGGATCCACAATCGGCATTGGCGTCGATTCCCGCGATCACATTTATATTATCCACCGTCGCGATACATTCAATTGGGGAGAAATCGGCGCTGCCACGGATCCAGTACAGGCCGACTGCTGCATTCCTGCGCCAAACGTTCTCGAGTTCGATCCGGACGGCAACCTAGTTAATCACTGGGGAGGACCCGGCGAAGGATACAACTGGCCGGTCTCGAACCACGGCATCACCATTGATCACAAGGACAACGTCTGGATCGGCGGCAATGGCCGCAGTGACGGGCATATCCTGAAATTCAGCCGCGACGGCGAGTTCCTGGCTGAATATGGCGAACCCGGCGCAGAGACAAACAGTCTCAGCATGACGACGTTCGGCAGCGTTGCCGAAGTCTCAATCGATGAGGAGGCCAACGAAGTCTATGTCGCAGACGGTTATCGCAACCGTCGAGTTGCCGTCATCGACGCCGAAAGCGGCGACATCAAGCGCTTCTGGGGTGCCTACGGCAATGAACCAGACGATGCCAATCCGGGACCGTTCGTCCCCGGGCAGGAGCCTGCACAGCAGTTCCGTACACCCGTTCACTGCGCTCAGCCCTCCAACGATGGCCTGGTGTACGTCTGTGACCGTGTGAACAATCGCCTGCAGATATTCCAGAAAGACGGCACGTTCGTTGAAGAGTTATTCGTCAAGCCAAACAGCCTGGGCGACGGCTCCGTCTGGGACATCTCCTTCTCGCCCGATCCGGAGCAGACTTTCATCTACCTCGCTGACGGCACCAACCGAAAGATCTTCATCATCGAACGCGAAACTCTGGAGATTCTGACAAACTTCGGTGCAGGCGGCCGAAATCCCGGCCAGTTCTTCGCCGTCCACGGGCTGGTGACGGATTCGAAAGGCAACATTTACACCACCGAGACCTACGAAGGGAAGCGGGTGCAGAAGTTCACTTATAAAGGTATGGGACCGGTGACGGTTATGGACCAGGGCACGCCCTGGCCCGTCGACAAAAAATAGTAATTCTTCACACTGAAACACCGGCTGGCGTCGCACGCATCCAGTGGTCAGTGAAAGGCGGAGAAACCAGCTAATCTCGCCGGCAGGACACGGCATCTTGTCCACTTTGAGCTAGTATTCATGTAATCCAAATTCACACTCAACTAAAGGCAGGAAAACATCCCTTGAATCCACAACTTTCACGCCGACGTTTTATCAAAGCCGTAATTGCTTCGAGCGTCGCCGCTGCATCCACCTCAGGCGTTCACAATGCCCTGGCCCAAGACCGGTCGCGCGGCGCTGTCGAACGACTGATTTCCCTCAACGTCAATGGCCAGACCCGCCGGGTCGACGTCGCGCCGCACGAAACGCTCGCACACACGCTGCGCTACAAGCTCGGACTGACCGGCACCAAGATTGGATGTAATCGCGGCGAATGCGGCGCTTGCACCGTCATCATCGACGGGATTACCAACTACTCCTGCTCGACATTGACGCACAGCGTCCGGACGCGTGCGGTACGCACCGTCGAAGGATTGCAGGCTGCAGACGGCACACTCCACCCCGTGCAACAAGCCTTCATCGACGAACTGAGTCCGCAGTGTGGCTTCTGCACACCGGGTCAGGTGATGTCAGCAGTCGCTTTTCTGGAAGAGAACGCATCGCCCACACGTGAAGAGGCTCGCCAGGCCATGGCGGGCAATCTTTGCCGCTGCGGCGCCTACGACCACTATTTGAATGGCATCATGCGCGCGTCGGGGCAGAACTCATGAGCGACTACACTCTCCTTGGCAAGGACTTCACGCCACCCGACGTAACCGGCAAAGTCACCGGTAAGGCCAAGTACGCCGAAGACTTCAAAGTCGACGGCATGGTTTATGCCCGTATGTACACGAGTCCGATGGCCCATGGGCGCGTCACACGAATCGACACCTCCAAAGCAGAGACGATGGACGGCGTCATCGGCGTTCTAACCGCAGAGGATATTCCGGAAGTCGAGGCACCCAATGCCGCGATTCTGACCAATTCACCGGCCTATATCGGCGATCCGATCCTTGCCGTCGCCGCTGAAACGGAACAAATCGCTGAAGACGCCATGGCAGCCATCGAGATCGAGATCGAGCCGCTGCCTTTCGTCACTGATCCGCTGGACAGCTTGCTCGAAGGCGGCGCTAACGCGCGCGAAGAAGGCAACGTCTACGCACGTTCCCGCGAAGGTTCCGGCTTCCGCGAGATCAAGTGGAGCCAGGAACAGATCGATGAGTTCCGCGCAGGCAAGGAGCCAACCGGCGAGTTCGTCAGTGAATGGGGATACGGCGAACTCGAGCAGGGTTTTGCTGACGCCGATCTCGTCTTCGAGGAGCCGTTCGTCACAATCGGCTACGCGCACATGAGCATGGAGCCACGTACGGCGATGGCTTACTGGGAAAACGGCAAGTGTTATGTACACGGTTCAGCGCAAAGCCAGAGTTTCTGGATACCGGGTCTTGCCAGAATGCTGGGCGTCGAAATGAAGGACGTCTGCCTGATCAGTGAAAACACGGGCGGCGGCTTCGGCTCAAAGATCGGTGCCTACCCGATCGCGGCATTACCCGGGTACTTCTCCAGGAAGATCAATCGCCCGGTGCAGCTGCGCGTCACGCGCGAACAAGAGTACTACATGGGCTCCGCCCGTGTCGGATTCCAGGGCTGGATCAAAATGGGCTTCGCGGCGGACGGCAAGATCACCGCTTCTGACGTATTCATCGTCGAAGATATCGGGCCGAATGCGACGGGCGGTGACGCTTCGTCAGCAGGTGGCGCAATTTCCCTCGTCTACGATCCGACCGCCATGCGCTTCCGCGGCTTACCAGTGTTGACTAACACGACACCGCGCGGCGCACAGCGTGGACCAGGCCAGAACCAGATCGCGGCCGTTATGGCACCGATCATGGACAAAGCTGCGAAACAACTGGACATCGATCCGGTCGAGATTCGCAAGATCAATTCGACCAATAACGACACAATCGTTTATGCAGATCGCAGCCCGGTGACCAGTGCCTACATGAACGAGGCGCTGGACCAGGGCGCAGAAATGTTCGACTGGGAAACCCGCAAGACCCAGCCGAAACGCAATGGCAACAAGGTACGTGGACTGGGCATCGGTCAGGGTTATCACTCGGCAGGCGCGACAGGATTCGACGGCCTGATCAGAATAACGCCGGACGGCCGACTACATGTTCACAGCGGTATCGGTAACCTAGGTACCTATTCGTACGCGACGACGTCCCGCGCCGCGGCAGAAGTCCTCAAAGTCTCCGAAGACAGCATGCAGATCCATCGCGGCAGCACGGACAACCACCTGCCCTGGAGTTCCTACCAGGCCGGTAGTGTCACGATCTTTGCACATACTCGAACCAACTACGTTGCGGCGATGGATGCGCTGGACAAGATGAAGCGCATTGCTGCTGACACGATGGGTGGCGCGCCGGAAGATTACGACATTGACGGGCAACGGGTATTCCTGATCGACAACCCGGCACAAGGCATGTCGTATGGTGCGATTGCTGCCCGGGCAATTCAGCTCGGCGGTGAATACAGCGGCGACTCCTATCCCGAAGACATTCACGAGATCACACAGCGCGCCGTACAAAACCTTGCCGGCACCGGTCTCGTCGGTGTCGCGAAGGACAATCTGCATCAGGAAGGTGTGATACCGGGCCTCGCGGTCGCGTTCTGCGAAATCGAACTCGATCTCGAAACGGGCAAGTACGACATCCTAGATTACGTAGGTATCGCCGAATGCGGCACCGTCATGCATCCGAAAGGACTTGCCCAGCAGATGAAGGGTGGCGCGGTCTGGGGCTTCGGTATGGCCAAGTCAGAACGTCATGTCTACGACCCGCAAAACGGCCTGCCGGCAAACGTCGGCTATTACCAGTGCGGCATTCCAAGTTATCTGGACGTGCCGTCCGTGACGCGGACCGATGCCGTCAATATAGCCGACCCGCAGAACCCGTTCGGTGCCAGGGGTATCGGCGAGCCGGCGATGGGTTGCTCGGTCGCTGCATTGCAGTCCGCGATTTCCGATGCGCTGGACGGACACATTTTCGGCAGATCGCCGATCACGCCGGACATGGTGGTCAACCATGTCATGGGTCGTGATCAGTCGTACAAGCCGCTACAAACCAACAACTTCTGAGGTAACGATGGCTTCTTTCGATGTAATGCCAGAAGTACAGCTCTACCAGCCGGTAGAGCTTGGTGATGCGCTCAATCTCGCTGACGAGCTCGGCGAGGATGGCTGGCTTCTCGGTGGTGGTCAGGACACCTACGGGTGGCTGAAAGATCGCGCCAAGAGTCCGCGTGCCATGATCGATCTCAACGGGATCGAAGCGCTTCATGGAATTCGCGAAACTGACGACGGCATTGAAATCGGTGCCGCGACAATCCTGCGCGACATAATCCGTGATAAGCGTATTAACCGCGACTACAGCCTGCTGGCTCAGGCCGCAAATCGTGTCGCCAGTCCGCAGATTCGCAACGTTGGTACGCTGGGCGGCAACCTGATCCAGGATACACGCTGCTGGTACTACCGGCGTGGACTCGATTGCTACCGGGCGGGCGGCAATATCTGCTATGCAGGCGGCCCCGAGGCGATGAATCGCGAACATGCCGTGTTTGGCGCCAGTCGATGTGTCGCGGTCAGCCCGTCGGACACGGCGACAGCACTGGTTGCGCTCGAAGCAACAATGGTCGCCGCCAGCATATCCGGTACCCGGACGATTTCTGCGGATGACTTCTTTGTCGGACCGGATACACATATCGAACAGATGACGTCACTGGAGCCAGGTGAGATCCTGGCTGCCGTGCGGATTCCGGCAAAGTGGGCCGGACAGCGCTTCTACTTTGAGAAGGTCGCGGATCGCGATGTCTGGGATTTCGCGCTGGTCAGTATTGCTGCGGCGATGTCGATGGACGACGACACGGTCGCTGATTGTCGCCTTGTCTGCGGCGGCGTTGCGTGTACACCGCATCGGCTGACCAATGTCGAACGGGCGGCACGCGGGCAATCGCTCGGCGAGGAAAGCGCCGAGGCGCTGGCACCGCTGGCGAGCGAAGGTGCCAAACCGCTCAACTACAATCATTTCAAACTGCCGCTGATGGAAAATCTCGTGCGGCGCGCGATGCGGGGATAAAAAGTGGATCTTGCCGAATATAGAAACGACGCCTGGGGCCAGGAAGTTCTGAGAGGTGTTTCCTGGGACCTCCTGTGGCTGGTTATCGTCGCGGCCTTTATTGCGATTGCGGCGCATGCGATTTACGAGAGCTCGCAAAAGCGTGGTGATCGTCCGTCGAGTGAGGGCGCGCGCGTCAACCGTCACGATGCTATCGACAGAGCCTTTCACTGGGTCATGGCAGGCTCAGTATTTGTCCTTCTGATTACCGGCGTCTTCCCGATCATCGGCCTAGAATTTGCCTGGCTGGAAATCCACTGGATTGCCGGCATCGTGCTGACCGTCGTGGTCGCATTCCACATCATCCGCTCCTTCACGCAGGACTTGGGATCGATGATGGTGGGGCCCAGTGACCTGAAAGAAGTACTCGATGGCGAGACCAAGCCGGGCAAGTATTCTCCGGCGCAGAAAAGTATGCATACTGTAGTCACGATTCTAACCTTGCTGGTTATCGCAACCGGCATCATCATGTTCCTGCAGATTGATTCCCCTTGGTGGGAGCGGACCAACGAAATGGTGGAGTCGACACTCGGGTGGGTCTTTTTCCTGCACGGTCTGTCGACGCTCGGACTGATTGGCGTGATCTGCCTGCACATCTACTTCTCGCTCCGTCCAGAAAAATTGTTCTATACACGATCAATGATCAAGGGATGGATCTCCAGGGAAGAGATGGCCGCGCATCACGATCCGGACCGCTGGACGCCAGACGAAAGCGCCTAATCAGCTAACAACGACTGACTGACATACGCGGGGAAGCCTTGAGTAATACTTTGCACGATCAAATCGAGGCCGTTGAATCCGGCTATGAATTCATGTTGGCCTATGCGGCACAGGGACGCGAAAACGACAAGGGCAGCGAAGTCCGCGACATACTGACCGCGATGAGAAACGCGGCAAGCGAAATCGATAATCTGCTATCCGGTGACGATGGCGTCTACTCCGCAGTGGTCGTGGATGACGCGAGGAAATCGGTCGCCGCTATTTCCCTGGTACTGTCTCAGGAAAGTATCAGCTCCGAACTCGTCGATAACCTGAATGCTTCAATCCATTTAAGGGCCCTGTTAACTGACCTGTTTCTCCTGAGCGAAACTATCAACTGATATCGTCGCGGCACGTGTTTTTATGCCAGATTGGAGCGCGCTTACTCGGCGGCTACGACGCGGGTACCGACAATTTCGTATTTAAACATCAGTAAGTCCCGAACGCTCAGCGCGCCGCCCATCGCGGTGAACGGTGACAGGCCGAATGCGCCGTGTAGCAGTTCGATTTCACCGCGCGCTACGACTCGGTCTTCAGTTAATTCGACTTGGGCAGGAACCGCAACGGTTTGCTCCGCACCCAGCACCGTGTAAGTCGCCACAATATTTACGTTCGGCAACTCGCCTTCAATAGAACTGGACTGAATCTTAATCTTCGGGAATTGCGCAATATTCAGCAGATCCTCACCCAACATATTGGCCTTCGTACCGTCCATGTCGCCCTGAGGTACCTCACCCTCGAACTCCGTGCTTTCCAGCGCACGCAATTCCGGATCGTCAACGACTAGGTTTGCGACCGTCAATTCAAGCACAAAGGATGACTCGTGAGGGTTTGCAGCTACATCAACCGTGCCTGTGATCCCGTGATGTGAGATCACGTGGTGGTGGCCGAAGCGTTTCAACGGACCGTCAGGCCATGCTAGGACCCGCAGCAGGCTGGCATCACTATCGACGCGATATTGCCTGCTAGCGGACGAATCCTGCGCCTGAACGGGCGCCATGGCGAGGACCGACAGTACGGTCAGCAGGTGGAACTTGTTACGCATGAACTCTGCTCAAAGACTTAACAACTCTTATCGTGAGACAGATCTTACTATGCTGCCTAATGAGACAAACTACTTGTTACGATCAACGATATCGATAACCGGCAGACGATTGAAAGTCCTGCTCTCAGCGATCAAGATACGCGAATATTGTTGCGGTTCTCCACGACATAATCATCGACCGCTTCAAGGAAAACACTATGGCTAACAATCCTAAATGGATCATTGCCCTACTGCTCACTGCGGGCCTCCAGCTTGCTGCCGCCCAGGCCTCCGAATGGCAGCTCGTTGAGGACTCCAGCACTGTCCGATTCATCGGTGTGCAGGAGGGCTCCGGGTTTCGAGGCCGCTTCGGCAATTTCTCGGCAATGATTGACTTCGATCCGTCTGACCCTTCTGCCGGCAGTATCGTCGGAATCGTGAGGATGGACTCGGCAAAGACTGGCGATGCAGAACGCGACGCGACCCTGCTTGAGGAGGACTGGTTCAACCCGACCATCCATCCGGAATCTCGTTTCGAATCGGAGAGCATCGAACAGTTGGACGACGGTACGTACGCTGCCCATGGACAACTGACGATCATCGGCAATACCAACCCTGTGACGATGACCTTCGAATTCGAGGTCGACGGAGCGACGGCTCAATTTTCCGGCAGCTTCGATATCCTGCGCCTCGATTTCGGCGTGGGCTGGGATGCAACCAACTGGATTGACGACGAAGTAGGCGTCCAGATCGAACTAGATTTAAAGCAATAGCCTTACAGGAGATACCTGATGGCCAAAGCTCACCCTGACCGACCACAATCCGTCAGCAAACGCCAATTCCTTGAAGCCGCCGGCATTGTTGGCGGCGCGTCTGCCATGCTGACAGCACTAGATGCCTGGGGCATCGGTTTTTCGTCATCAGCGCTAGCACCGCCAGACCTCAAGGGACGTCCAAATAACATACGAGTGCTCATTCTAGGTGCGGGCCTATCCGGTTTGACTGCAGCCTATGAACTCGGTTTGCGCGGCTATGACTGCAAGGTTCTCGAAGCACGTTCGTTCGCTGGTGGTCGCTGCCAATCCGCTCGTGCCGGGTTTACGATCGAGGAAATGGACGGGTCTACGCGAACCTGTGAATTTGATGAAGGCCTGTACTTCAACCATGGTGCCTGGCGTTTGCCGAGTTACCATCATGCTGTGTTTCACTATGTCCGAAAGTTTGACATTCCGATGGAAATCATGGTCCAGGAAAACGATCAGGGTTACCTCCAGTTCAGCAATGCTGACGGCCCGCTGGCCGGTCGCCGACTGCGACGGCGGGAGATCAAAGCTGACATGCGCGGCTACACCGCGGAGCTCCTGGCCAAGACCGTGGACGAAGGCGCACTGGACTCGGAACTCAGCAGGCAAAACAAGGAACAACTGACCGACTATCTCATACGTGAAGGTTTCCTAGATTCTCGCTCACTGAGCTATAAGGGCACCCTGCATCGTGGCCTTGAGAAGTTTGATGTGATGGGCCTGACGGGTCCAAATACCCCTTCGGAGCCGCTGGCATTCAAGGAGCTCCTCGAGTCGGGTCTTGGCAATACCTTCCAAGGCGTCACGACAATCGACCACCCGCAGTCCATGTACCAGCCGGTCGGCGGCATGGATCAGATCGCCAAGGCCTTCGAACGCCAAGTTGGTGAAAAGATTACCTACAATGCCGAAGTTCAGGAGCTCAAGCAGGATGAAAACTGCGTACGGGTTCCGTATCGCGATAAGGCGGCCAACGAAATGCGCGTCGCCGAAGCGGACTACTGTATTACGACTATTCCGCTGAACATCCTTTCTCAACTGGAGACCGACCTTTCGGATCAAACAAAAGAGGCCATATCCAAACCTCGACCATCAACTGTTGGAAAACTTGCATTGCAGATGAACCGTCGATTCTGGGAGGAAGATGACAACATCTACGGTGGATCCAGCTCCACGGGCGTACCGGGCCACACTATTATTTATCCATCGTACGGATACTTTAACCAGAAAGGCGTCATCCAGAGCGCGTACGCGTTTGGCCGGATGGCAACAACGCTCGGCGAGATGTCGCTGGAGGAGCAGGTAGAACAGGCGATCGAACGATCAGAGGTGATCCATCCGGGACAGTTCCGCAAGCATTACGACGGCAAGGCATTTTCCGTCGCCTGGCACCGGACGAAGCACAACGAGGGTGGCTGGACTCAGTGGTCGCCGCGCGACCGGCAGAAATATCTGCCCGTCCTGCGTGAACCGCAAGGCCGTGTGTACTTCTCGGGCGACTACCTGAGTGGCCTAGCCGGTTGGCAGGTCGGCGCTATCGAATCAGCCTGGACACAAATCGAAAAGGTGCACGCTGTCGCATGCACAGCCTGATCTTTTAACGCGACCGGCTGAAATTCACGACGACGCCGGCGTAGAAATTTCGACCTGGCGCCGGCTCGAAATACCGGGCACCGAATGCGTTGATTCGGATGTTGCTGTTGTAGTCTTCATCGAAAACGTTATTGATTCCGAAATACGGCCGGATGATCCATGGTCCGGTTTCGACTTCGTGAGACAAGCGCAGATTGGCCACCGTATAGGAAGAAACCTCTGCCGTATTGGCGTTGTTGGCAACCAGTTCACCGGAATAGACCGCTTCGACGGTCGCAGACAGTCCACTGTCGCCGTGGTAGCTCAGGCTAAGGTAACCGAAGTGCTTCGGCAAACCGGGTAGCTGGTTTCCACTAAAGTCGTTACCGTTATCATCGACAAAGTTATCGAAATTGAAATCAGACCAGGTATACGAAGCGTCTACCCGCAGACCATTGTCGAAACTGTGTGCGATTGCTGCCTCGATGCCCTCACGGGATGAGCTGCCTGCATTGGCATAAAACGTTCGCCCCGGAAATGCAGCCAGCTCGAACGGGATCAATTCATCTTCGAGGTCAATGGTAAATACGGCCAGTTCGTAATAGAGATTACCTTGCGAATACTTGTAGCCGATCTCAAAGTTGTCCGCCGTCTGCGCATTCAGCGATAGATTGAAACCGCCACTAGCATCGGGGTTCGCCAACTCAGTCGTCGTCGGGGTCTCGAACGAGGAACTGTACGACGCAAACAAGACACCGGTCTCGAGCTGGGCATTCAATGCCAGCGAAGGACTGAATTCGTCAAAGTCGAGAACGCCGGAACTATCGCCATTGACCAAGTAATTATCGGTTACGTCGTAGGAGATTTCGTCATAGCGAAGCCCGGCCAGCAGCGTCCAGTCATCGTTAAACGCGTATTGCCCTTGCAGATACAGGCCCGTGCTGTCGACTGCTTCATTCTGGTCGAAGACCATGGGGCCGAGCACACCGCTGTTGTTATCGAATCGCTTCCTGTCGTCGTCCTGCTTGTCGTGGTCAATTCCGACTGACAGGCCCAGGTTATCCGGCAAAGCACCGAAGTCGTATTGCGCGCCAATTCCGTAGAAGAATCGATCGAGGTCTACTGAGCCACCACCGACAAACGGTAACTTGTTGGCAAATTCCCGCCACGCATAGTAGTTGCGCAAAGTCAGCGAACCTGCATCCCTGTCCCGTGTGTATACGATACCAAGTCGCTGCTGTTCGAGGACCTCGCCACCGTCAAATTGCACGTTCCTGTCCCGCGCCGACGAGGGATTAGCCGTCGCCTGTGCGGCATTGATTCCCCCAGGGTCGTCGGCCTCCGGTTGATCCGTCAGGTTGAGCGAAAACACGAGGCGATCAGATTCGCCAAGCGGAATGCCAAACTTACTGTTCAGCACACTGCCCCTGGCATTCGAGTGATCGCGGTAACCGTCGAGCTCAGTTTGCGACATATTGAACAGGTAATCCGACGACCCAAGCTTTCCTGCCGATTTGAATTGCAGCTGGGAGTAGCCATACTCGCCGGCGGCGATTCGTCCTTCCAAGTAGGGTG
>JAQWSV010000168.1 GCA_029243005.1 Woeseiaceae bacterium | reverse complement strand
GGCCGTCAGTCGTCCAAAGACCATGGGCACGGCAACCATGTACTGAAGACAGTGGTCGCGGTCGGCTGGATTATCGAGGGGCCCCGTCTTGTCGATGATGCGCACGCCAGGCTCCTGCGTTTCGATAACTATCTTGTCGATATCGTCGAGCCGGTCCTTCACCTGCTCATGCAGTGCCATTGCCGCTTCGACGGCGGTCTGTGCATGAAATTCAGCCGGATAGGAGATTTTGAAGAGGATATTTTCCATGACATAAGTGCCAGAGCCTTGCGGGAACGAGAACGAATTGCCGTTGAACAACACGTCGTAATAACCCCAGGTCTTCGCACTCAGCGCCGACGGATAACCCATTTCACCGGTCATCGCAATGAGTGCGAGACGCACACCGCGACTCGCCGCATCGCCCGCTGCCCAGCTCTTGCGCGATCCGGTGTTTGGTGCATGTCGATAGGTCCGCAGGGAACAACCGTCAATCCACGCGTGAGAAACGGCATTGGTGACCTGCTCACAGTCGCCGCCTAGCATACGCGTGACCACCGCGGTGGTTGCCACACGCACCAGAAGTACATGATCAAGTCCGACGCGGTTGTAGCTGTTCTCCAGTGCCAGCACACCCTGTATCTCATGCGCCTTGATCATTGCCGCCAGTACATCCTTCATCGTCAGCGGCGCTTTGCCTTGAGCCCGGGCCAACCGGCTAAGATAGTCGGCCGTGGCCAGGATGCCGCCCAAGTTATCGGACGGGTGGCCCCACTCCGCAGCGAGCCAAGTGTCGTTGAAGTCCAGCCAGCGGATCATCGCGCCGATGTTAAACGCTGCCATGACGGGTTCGAGCTCATAAGACGTACCGGGTACCCGCGCACCACCCGGGAGCGTTGCGCCAGGGACGACGGGGCCGAGTAATTTGGTGCATGCCCGGTAATCTAGTGCCTGGTAACCACAGGCTAGCGTGTCGAGCAGGCAATAATGTGCGGTTTCGAAAGCGAGTTCGCTATCGATGTCTGCATTGCAAATGTAATCGGCAATATCGACCAGAACCTGGTCTGGATCGGGCCGTTCGGCCGAGCGGCTGTCGTGTCCTGACATAAGTATTTCCTTAGTTTAGTTCCTGTATCGTCATTGCCAGGAGCAAAGCGACGAAACAATCCAATCGTTCTAACGAATTAACGAGATTGCTTCAGGCCCAGCAGCGGGCACTCGCAATGACAAATCAAAAATTAACGTTCGTCGATCGAGACGTAGGTTTGTAATCCCGGCCCGATGTAGTCAGCCGCGGGACGGATCAGTTTGTTGTTCGCACGCTGTTCCATAACATGCGCCGCCCAGCCGGTGATGCGTGAACAAACGAATATCGGCGTGAACAAGTACGTCGGTATACCAATGAAGTGATACACGCTGGCCGCGAAAAAGTCCGCGTTCGCAAACAGTTTCTTCTCGTCCCACATGACATTCTCGACCGCCTCAGAAACCTCATAGAGCGTCATGTCCCCATTCTCTTCCGCCAGCGTTCTGGACATTTTCTTGTTGACGGCATTACGCGGATCCGACGTCGTATACACGCGGTGCCCGAAGCCCATAATGAGCTCCTTTCGCCCGAGCATACTTAGCACACCTGCCGTCGCTTTTTCAGCCGTCGGAAACTGCTGAATCAATTCCATCGCCGCTTCGTTTGCACCGCCATGCAATGGGCCCCGCAGCGCGCCGATTGCGCCGGTTACCGCCGAGTGCATATCCGATAGCGTTCCCGTGATGACACGGCCCGTAAATGTCGATGCATTGAATTCATGCTCCGCATAAAGGATTAGCGTGGTGTCAAGGCATTTTCTGTGCAATTCGCTCGATGGCTTGTCGTGCAGCATGTGCAGGAAATGACCAGCAACGCTGTCATCGTCCGTCGCGGTATCGATGCGCACGCCGTCTGTGTGAAAGCGATGCCAGTACAACAACATCGACGGCAAGGATGCGAAAAGGCGATCAGCCGTGTCAGCCTGGTTCGAAAAATCGCCTTCCGCTTCAATATTGCCGAGGAACGAAACGCCGGTTCGCTGCACATCCATCGGATGCGCGTCCTGCGGAATCATCTCCAGTACGGTCTTCAGTTCGTCCGGCAACCGGCGTAACGACTTCAGTTTTGCAATATAGGCATCGAGCTCAGCGCGGGTCGGCATCTTTCCATGCAACAGCAGGTAAGCGACCTCTTCAAAATTGGAATGCTCAACCAGGTCCGCGATGTTGTATCCGCGATAGGCCAAACCCGCACCTTCCTTGCCGACCATACACAACGCCGTTGACCCGGCAGTTACACCAGCCAGGCCGAATGTCTTTCTTACTTCGCCCATTTCTTGATACTGAATCCTCAGTCTTTGTCGCCGGTCATGCCTTTTTCACCTAACAGGGAATCGAGCCTGTCTTCGTACTCGTGATAACCAAGGACTTCGTAAAGCACATCGCGAGTTTGCATTGTGTCGATGACATTTTTTTGTGTGCCGTCTTTCCGAAGTGCTCGATAGAGGTTTTCCGCCGCCAGTGACGCCGCGCGAAATGCAGACAACGGGTAGAGCGCCATTCGTATGCCTGCTTCGGCCAGTTCGTCCGTCGTAAACATCGGCGTCTTGCCAAATTCCGTCAGGTTGGCAAGAACCGGTACGTCGATCTGCGACGTGAACTGTCGATATTCTTCAAGCGTCGTTAACGCCTCGGCAAAGATGAAGTCGGCGCCGGCTGCGACGTAGGCGGCAGATCGATCGAGCGCAGCCTGCTGGCCTTCGACGGCGTGCGCATCGGTGCGCGCCATGATCGAAAAGGTATCGTCATCGCGACCGTCAACGGCCGCCTTGATGCGATCGACCATTTCGCCAGTCTCCACCAACGCTTTGCCCGGCCGATGACCGCACCGCTTTACGCCGACCTGGTCTTCGATGTGGCAACCGGCGGCACCGGCTTTGGCCATCTCACGAACGGTCCTTCCGATCATGAACGCACCGCCCCACCCCGTGTCGGCATCGACCAGTAGGGGCAATTCCGTCGCGGAGCTGATGCGCCGGATGTCTTCGCAGACGTCGCCCAGTGTCGTCATCGCTAGGTCTGGCAGGCCGTAGGAGGCGTTCGCTACCCCGGCGCCGGACAGATAGATCGCCTGAAATCCAGCATTCTTGGCCAACAGGGCCATGTACGCATTAATCGTACCAACGATCTGCAGGGGCCGTTCGACCTCCAAGGCGTCGCGGAATCGTGCTCCCGTACTCATAAGCCACGCTTTTTAATTGAGATTAAAATATCTGGGGGGGTGGATTTTACTCGACTAAGGCGGCGTTTCCCAAATGCGGCTTAGGTTTTCTCTGTACGGACGTTTTACGCGCCGTACGCTAACCCGGCCTAGTGTGGGGCATTGTAGCAATCAGCGGATTTACTCCAGCGCCTGGTAAACCGCCGTCCGAAACCGTAAACCGATATCGGTATCGTAAGGCCGCACGTTCGACATGAACACCGCGACCAGCCGTTCCTCCGGATCGATCCAGTAAGCCGAATTGAATGCACCACCCCAAGCATAAGCCGAGGGTGAACTGATCTCACCCGCGGTACCGAGGTCGCCGGTTACCTGGAAGCCCAGACCGAAGTCGGGTATTCCGTTGCCGTCGAGGTCCACGCGGCCGGCGCGCATCAGCTCGACAGACTTGCGGCCAAGAATGCGCACACCGCCGAGCTCGCCGTTATTCTGCAACATCTGGATAAAACGAAAATAATCGTACGCAGTTGCGGACAATCCGGCACCACCGGAAAAATACGTTCGCGCGCCGGCGATCGGAAAATCGGGGTTATCAAGAATGATGTCGCCTTCGGTTCCGGTTGACGGGTAAAGGCCATCGACATCGGCGTACAGCGTAACCAGCCGGTCCGCCTTGTTATCCGGAAGATAAAAGTAGGCGTCATTCATGCCGAGCGGCTCGAAGATTTCGTCGCGGAAAAAACGATCCAGTGACTTGCCGGAAATAACCTCGATCAGGTAGCCGAGCACATCGGTGTTTAGCCCGTACTCGAATCGCTCACCCGGATCAAATAGCAATGGCATCTTCGCCAAGCGCTGCATGACATCGCCGAGCGTGGTATTGGCAACGGTCAGTCCATCAATGATCTCCGCTGCCTTGTACGCCGGACTTAGCGGTCCACCGAATGCGCCGTAACTGATGCCGGAAGCATGTGCCAGCAGGTCGACAATGCTCATTTCACGCGTCGCCGGACGAGTCTCTATAACGCGCCCGTCTTCATCGAAAGCGACAGCGACCTGCGGGTCAGCGAACTCGGGCAGGTACTTCGACACCGGATCGTTCAACTGGAAATGTCCGCGTTCGTAAAGAATCATCACGCCAACGCTGGTCACGGCCTTCGTCATCGAGGCAATGCGGAAGATATTGTCTGTACGCATCTCGCGACGCGCATCGATGTCTGCATATCCCAGCGCCTTGTGATAAACGATGTTGCCGTCACGCGCGACCAGGGCAACAGCACCGGCGATCTTGTCGTTTTCGATGTCGCGAACGATTGCGTCGTCGATTCGAAGTAGGCGCTCTGCGACAAAGCCCGCCGCGGCCGGTGCAACCCGCTCTTCCGTAAGAACCGGCTGAATCAAAAGCACGACAAAAAGCGATATCAGAATTTTCTTCACCGGCGGATCCCCGAGGAACATTTCAATTTTTCCACTATAGCCCAGACAGCACGGGACGGTTGCGCCACATCCTTGATGCCTCAGGATTTCGGCATGGACTCCATCACACAGGCCGTACTCGGCGCCAGTATTGTAGGTGCCTGCGTACCCGCAGAACAAAGGCGCAAAGCATTACTCGCCAGCGCCATGCTCGGCACAGTGCCCGGGGGGTCCTGTGGATAACTCTCAGACGATCTCGACGACAGTCCTTCCGGTCACGTTTCCGTCGATAAATGCCTGGAAAGCACCGGGAAGTTCGTCAAATTTGATGGTATTTGCCGCGATCTTGTCAAGATGTCCCGGTTTCAGGTCCGCACCGATGCGATGCCACACAGCGAGGCGCAGATCCCGGGGTGTATCGACCGAATTGATGCCTAGTAGGCAGACCGCACGCAGGATAAAGGGCAGCACCGTCGTATTCAGCTCATGGCTCGCCGCGAGGCCGATACTCGCAATATTGCCACCGTAATCCGTCGTACGAGTCAGCCAGGTCAACGTTTCGCCGCCAAGATTGTCGATCGCGCCAGCCCATTCAGCTCTTTCCATCGGCCGTTTACCGAAGTCCACCTCGTCCCGCACGAGCACGCGGCGCGCACCAATGCTTGTCAGGTAGCTCGCCTGTTCCGCTTTTCCAGTCAATGCGATAACTTCGTAACCACGTCCATCGAGCATGTCCACAGCGATACTACCGACACCACCCGTTGCCCCGGTGACGACGACCGGTCCGTTCTCCGGCAACTGCCCGTTTTGCTCCATGCGGTGAATCGCCAGGGCTGCGGTAAACCCGGCTGTCCCGATCTGCATGGCTTCCGCAGCACTCATGCCCTCCGGTATGGGCACAACGGCACTCGCCGGGACCCGCGCGTATTCCGCATATCCGCCGTCCAGTGTTTCGCTCAGCCCGCAACCATTGACGAGCACGGCGTCGCCTTCGGAAAAATCATCGGCTGACGACGTAACGACGGTTCCGGCGAGGTCTATACCACCGTTCAGTGGAAAGGTGCGAAGGATGCGCCCCGCGCCCGTCGCTGCCAGTGCGTCCTTGTAATTTATCGTCGAGTGACTGACCTTGATTACAACGTCTCCATCGGTTAGCGCATTGACATTCATCGTCGTAAAGCCGGCAACGATCTTCTTGTCTTCCTGGTCGATGCGATACGCGCGAAAGTTTTCCATATACAAGCCTCTTATCGTCGGTGATCGAGCCAAAACTCGAGCCCCATGGTATTCAGCACGACGTCCTTGCCAACAATGTCGCGAATATCATCGTCACTGCCGGCAAAACCGTGTTCCCTAATTTCATCAATAAAGTAATCGTACATGCTCGCATGCACGTCTGCCGTGCGATCTGCCGAGTCCGCGTGTCGCGTGACCAAGCCTACAAAGTCATCGATGCGTTGATTCAGGTCTGTTGCCAGTCTCTCAAGGTCAGTCACCCGACTGTAGTGTGTGAGAAACAACTGCCGTGGCTCGAAACCCATGATCGTATCGATCGCTTTGTGCGCTTCCGGCGGATCGAAGTGAACCGGCGTGGTCGTCGGGTAAATAAACTCACCCTTTTCTGTATCGAGTTCCCGGTAAGAGAGACCAAAACTATCGCCTGTGAATACAGCGTCCGCCGAAGGGTCGTAAAAGCAATGGTGATGGCGCGCATGGCCTTCCGTATAGACACTTCGAAATACGCGACCACCAAGCGAGAAATCCTCTTCGTGCCCGGCGACGATGACACGCTCGGCCGGAATCGGCTGGATGTCACCGTACTGGCGATAATATTCGTCTTCGCCGTAGACCGCCTGCGCGCCCTTGATCAGCTTGCCTGGATCGATCATGTGTGGCGCACCACGCGGGTGCAGCACAGCTTTTGCATTTGGCAGGGATTGCATCAGGGCACCGGCGCCGCCGGCATGATCGAGATGGACGTGAGTCAGCAAGAGGTAGTCAACGTCAGCCACATCGACATTCTTACAGGCCAGCGCTTCCAGCAACAGCGGAACGCTGGCATTGACACCACAGTCAATGAAAGCCGCGCGGCCATCTTCGATAACGAGGTGACTGGCATCGAACCACGGACGCAAGAGGTCTGTATCGATGGCGGTTATGCCATTGCCGTGATCGGTCATCCTAAGGTTCGTTGCGGGCATGCTGCCCTCCCGGCGCGCCCTTAAGAGGGCGCTATGGTAGTGCCTGTCGGCCCTTATTTCCACAAGGAAGCCTGCCTCTAATCGGGCCATGCTAGCATTTGTCCTAGCTTCGCTAATCAAGGGTTTCACCGTGAAAAAATGGCTCGTGGCAGTGCTGATCGCGCTTGCCCTCCTGTTGCTGGTCGCACCAGGCATCGTAGGCAGGCTCGCCGAGCAGAATATCGAGGAAAATATCGACTGGGCGGAGGAAAACAGCCCAGGCGTCAACATCCAGACGGAGCGCTTCAAGCGCGGCTGGTTTACATCCGTCGGCGTACACCGGGTGGTCCTTGAGGGCGGCCAGTTCGCGGAGGCTACGCTTGCATACCGCAAAAGCACCGGCAATAACGAGCTGCCCTCCCTGGTAATCACGTCCGATATTGCGCACGGACTGCTGCCGGGCGGCTCCCTGCGCCCGGGCCTTGCCAGCACCCTATCTACATTTCAAATAGACCCGGGCAATGGTGAGCTCATCGACATTCCCGGCAAGCTGACGAGCAATGTAGGCTTCGCCGGCGATTCGGACTCGAGGCTGCTTCTCGAAGCCGGCTCCCACCAGATCGATGATGCGACCATCGAATGGCAGGGCATGGACATGAACGTTATCTCCAACACTGGACCCGGCACGATAGCCGTCGAGGGCGAGATAAGCCCCTGGCGCATTGCGGCCGACGATACGACTGTCGATGTCGCCGCCATCTCTATCAAGGCCGACCAAGTGCGAAGTGACTACGGGTTCAACGTAGGCACTGTGGACATGGAAATGGGCAGGGTAGAGGTCATCGAAGACGGTATGCCGTTTTCGATCAACAGCGTATCTCTCACGGGTGACACCTCCATCGAGGACGATCGGCTGAATGCCCGGTCCGCGTTTGCTGTGAATACGATGACCATCCCCGCCGTTGGTGACGTCAGCCTTGACGTTGACTTCGATATCTCAGGCGCCGATGCAGCAGCATCCGGTGCTATTGCGGCGGTATTGCAGGAAGCTCAATCTGCACCGGACCCGGAGGTAGCGCTTGCCAATGTTTACCCGCAGATCGAAGACGATCTCGGCACCCTGTTCGCAAAAGGCTTCACGGTGAACATTGACAAGCTCGTTATCACCCTCCCGCAGGGTGAGGTGTCATTGGCGCTGGAAATATCAATCCCCGAGACCGATGCTGGCAGGCCGGTCAACTGGGGCAGCGTCTTGTTGCAGATGAGCGGGAAACTCGACGTGCGGATCCCCGCCGCCTTTTACCAAATGGCCGCGATGTTCAGCCCCGAGGCAGGACAGATGATCGCCATGGGCATTCTCGTTCAGGACGGTGAAGACTACGTCATGAATGCTGAATACGCACAGGGCTTGTTTAATGTGAACGGCGCACCGATGCCAATCCCCTTGCCACAATAAACCAAAGGGGTCAGGCCCCGGCCCTGACCCTTTGTTCAATAACGAAGATCAAGTTAAGCCGCCCGATTGCCTGGCGTCACTCTTCTGACATTTTACGATCGTAGTTTAGTTTGGTGCGCGCCAGCTCGGCGAATGCGGCAGCGACTTCGGGATAACCAGAGACGGCCGCAGCCATCTCGGCGCGCAGCACTTCAAGTTTGCGCTCAAGCGTGGATCCTGATGTCGTGGCGCTACCCGGACTGCCCGTTGACGACTGGCGATACATTTCTTCGCCTAACTCATCCTCGTAATCCCAGAGAAACTCCGCTTGGCATCTGCGCTCACGTTTTCTGCTCCCGAGCGCGGGTGCCGTCTTGCAGACTATGTCGAAATCGTCGTCCGAGTTCACGGCATTAAGCGCTTCGTAAAAGTTTTCTTCGGCATCCCGGTACTCGCGGCGCAGCTGGCGTGCAGACTTGTCTTTCCAGCTTGTGTCCTCTTCGACCTCAGCCGCCGCCTCTGAATTCGTTGCCTCCTGTGCCGCGACGGGCGCCCACGCTGCAGCCGCAATCAGGAATCCAATCGCAATAATGCCGCCATTTCGTGTACGTATTGTCATAGGCCCAACTCCGCTTCTGCTGTCGCACAAGCATATACCAACCAGATTCAATCGGAATTGGGAATAGCCGCAGCCATGGCACCGGCATCGCGCCCTTATGCGGATTCCCGGAACTGTCGCTTCTTGAGGTGGATCAGCAGAAGCGAGACAGTCGCTGGTGTTACGCCTTCCAGTCGCGACGCATGACCGAGCGTCTGCGGGCGCGCGGCTTCGAGTCTCTGACGAGCCTCTGTGGACAGGCCGGTAACGGCGCCATAGTCGATGTCGTCAGGCAGTGCGAGCTTTTCCTGCTTCGCGTGTTTCGCAATCTCGCGTTGCTGTCGTTCGATATAACCCGAATAACGTGCCTTCACATCAAGCTGCAGCTCAACCTCGCCAATCTGTTCATCGCAAAGATCCTGCTCCCAGTCCCAGTCACCCCGGCCGACGGCGGACAGGCTCACGACCTCCTCGTAACCGAGCTCGGGTCGCTTGAGCAATTCGGCAGCGTGCGTTTCGCGGCGCAGGTCACCACCGAGAACATCGCGGTCCGTTTCCGACAGTGTGTCAGGACGGACCAAGATGCCTTCGAGTCTTTCCTGCTCGGCGTCGATCGTCGACCATTTCTGCTCATACTGGCGCCAGCGCTCATCGTCGACGAGACCGAGTTTGCGGCCAACCGGTGTCATGCGTGCATCGGCATTGTCTTCCCGCAATAGCAATCGATACTCGGCACGGCTCGTGAACATGCGGTACGGCTCACTCACGCCGCGCGTAATGAGATCGTCGACGAGCACGCCCAGATAGGCTTCTTCACGAGTCGGGTACCAGGCCTCCTTGTCGGACGACTGCCTTGCGGCGTTCACGCCGGCGAGCAATCCCTGCGCACCAGCCTCCTCATAGCCGGTGGTTCCATTAATCTGCCCCGCAAAATACAAGCCGGCGATGAATCGCGTTTCCAGTGTCGGCTTCAGGTCGCGCGGATCGAAGTAATCGTACTCTATCGCGTAGCCCGGCTGCGTAATGCGTGCGCGCTCGAAACCCCTAATAGAGCGCACGAATCGCTCCTGCGTTTCCGCGGATAGGCTTGTCGAAATTCCATTGGGATAAATCACGTCCGTCGTCAACCCTTCGGGCTCGACGAAAACCTGGTGAGAGTTCCGGTCGGTAAAGCGAACGACCTTGTCTTCAATCGACGGGCAATACCGCGGACCGACGCCTTCGATCATTCCCGTAAACATGGGTGACTCGTCGAGCGACGCGCGAATAATGTCGTGCGTTGCCTCTGTCGTACCGGTGATGTGGCAACTCACCTGCTGCGGATGCTCACTACGACGCCCCATGAACGAAAAAACGGGCATTGGCTCGTCGCCCGGCTGCTCCGTCATCGCCGAGTAATCGAGCGTCGTACCATCCACGCGTGGCGGGGTTCCTGTTTTCAGTCGAGCTACCCGGAAGGGTAGATCCCGGAGCCGTTCGGCCAATCGAATCGAGGCGGGGTCGCCTTCGCGGCCACCACTCTTTTCGGTTTTCCCCGTCAGGATTCGCCCGCCAAGAAACGTGCCGACGGTCAGTACCACGCCGGGCGCCATGAACTTGCGGCCTTCATCGGTGACCGCGCCGAGCACACGGTCGCCCTGGACGATGAGGTTGTCGACGGACTGCTCAACGATGTTGAGCCCTGGCTGGCATTCGAGCAGAGCGCGAATAGCAGCCCGGTACAAGACCCTGTCTGCCTGGGCGCGGGTCGCCCGAACCGCTGGGCCTTTACTGGCATTCAGCGTCCGAAACTGAATCCCAGCACAATCGATCGCGCGGGCCATCGCACCCCCCAATGCGTCGATTTCCCTGGTCAGGTGGCCCTTGCCGAGTCCACCAATGGCCGGGTTACAGCTCATCTGGCCAAGGGTCGCGACACTTTGCGTGATCAATAACGTTCGCGCACCGGCACGCGCGGCAGCAAGGCTTGCTTCCGTACCAGCGTGGCCGCCGCCAATGACGATCACGTCAAATGTCGTTTCCGCGGACATTGCTCAAAAATTAACCAGCGTGGGCGAGGGTGCGCCATTCTAATTGCGCCGCCGCCCGGGCGCCATAATCCTTTACTTATTTCACCGCATTCCCCAAGATGTTGCCGTCACCCATGCTGGACCCCACAGTGCAGAAAGTCCTAATCCTGGCGGCATTAATGCTCGTCAGCGTGCCTATCCCGGCACAAGAGAAGGGCGCCGCCATCCTGCCGCTCGAAGACTGCCGGATCCGTGCAGGCAAAGGCTTTCCGGGTATAAAAGCGCGTTGCGGCCGCTTTCCACGACCCGAAGACCCATCGAATTCCGATTCGCCCATCCTCGAATTGCGCGTGGCCATAGTGCCAGCACTCAGCCTCGAGCCCGAGTCCGATCCCTTTGTCCCCATCGCCGGCGGGCCTGGCCAGTCGACCATCGAATTCTATGCCAGCCTCTACGACGCTTTCGAAGACGTGCGCCGGACGCGTGACATCGTGCTGCTTGATCAGCGAGGCACCGGTGAGTCTGCGCCGATGGAATGTGGCGTTGGCGAAGATGTCGTCGAAGGCTTGTTCCTGCGCGAGCAGACTGTCGAGCTCACACAGGAGTGCATCGATGTGCTGCCGCATGATCCCCGCTTCTTTACAACAAGCGTCGCGGTGGCTGACCTAGAGGCACTGCGTGAAGCGCTCGGCTATACGCAATTCAATATTTATGGCATCTCCTATGGTTCTCGGGTGGCGCAGCACTTTCTCCGCCAGTATCCGGCATCGACGCGCACGATGATTATCGATGGTGTTGCTGCACCACAGATCGCGCTCGGCCCCGGCGTTGCGATTGAAGCGCAGAACGCGCTTGATGCCATTTTCGATCGTTGCGCAGAAGACATTGCCTGCAACGAACGCTTCCCGGATACGCGTAACGAATTCGACGTGCTTCGCGACACGCTCGCCGAGGCGCCCATGACTTTCTCGATGCCCAACCCGGTAACCGGCCGCTCTGAAGAGGTGCGTTTCGGTGATACGGAGATGTCTGGAGCGTTGCGCCTGTTGAGCTACCACCCAAGCACAACAGCGCTGATTCCACTACTTATCGACGAGGCAATAAATGGCAACTTCCAGCCCCTGGCGGCGCAGTTCCGAATGGTTTCGGACTCCATGTCGGACGCAATCAACATTGGTATGCACAACTCGGTGATTTGCACAGAAGACGCGCCCTACTTTGAAGACGAAAATGTCAGCCGTGATGACCTCGAAGCAACCTACATGGGCCCGCTGCAGGTCGACGCGCTACACGCAATGTGTGCCGTCTGGCCGCAAGGCGTGATGGACGATGGCTTCAAAGAACCCGTCGCGTCCGACCTTCCCGTGTTATTGCTCTCCGGGGAGGACGATCCGATTACACCACCAGCGTATGCCGATCTGGCCGCCGTCGACCTCGGCAATGCACTGCACCTGACCGGCAAACGACAGGGCCACGGGATGGCACCCCGCGGATGCACTCCGCGCATCATCGGCGACTTTGTTGAAGCGGCATCCGTTGAGGGTCTCGATGTTGACTGCTTGGAGCAGTTACACGCCATGCCTTTCTTCCTCGATTTTTCCGGACCGTCGCCATGATTGTCGTTGATGGTCTTTATAAATCGTTCGGTGAGGTCAAAGCCGTTCAGAGTGTGTCGTTCACAGCTAAAGACAGCAAGATCACCGGGCTGCTCGGCGCCAATGGCGCCGGCAAATCGACGACCTTGCGCATTCTTTATACGGTACTCAAGCCGGATGCTGGCAGTGCAACAATCGACGGTGTCAATGTTGTCGAAGATGGCCTGGCAGCACGCGCACGAATCGGCGCTCTGCCGCATGGTGCCGGTCTATACCCACACCTGACGGCTCGGGAAAACATCGCCTATTACGCGACGTTGTATGGCATGGATCCCGCCATCATCGACGAACGCGTGCAAACGGTAATAGACCAGCTAGACATTAACGACTTTTCGGATCGAAAGACGAAAGGATTCTCGCAAGGACAAACCACCAAGGTATCGCTGGCGCGCTCGCTGGTCCACGGCCCGCATAACGTCATACTCGATGAGCCCTCTAATGGTCTCGATGTCATGGCGACACGGTCACTCCGTGAGCTGATCCGTAAGCTGAAAGATGCCGGAAAGTGCGTGCTCTTTTCTAGCCATGTCATGCAGGAAGTAGCAGCCCTGTGCGACGAGATCATCATCATCGCGGCGGGACAGGTTGCCATTCACGATACGACGGACGGCATTCGCAATGCCACCGGTTGCGACGATCTCGAGGAAGCTTTCGTCAAGGCCATCGACATGGTGGAGATGGCCGAATGAAGACCATCCGTACCGTGTTCCTGAAAGAGCTCATCGATAATTTTCGGGACCGTCGCACACTCGTCTCAGCCATTCTGATGGGTCCACTGTTTGGTCCGATCCTGTTTGCTTTCGTGATCAACCTGTCGGTCGAGCGATCGCTGGAGAATGCAGAGAAGCCACTCGATCTGCCGGTGAT
>JAQWSV010000126.1 GCA_029243005.1 Woeseiaceae bacterium | reverse complement strand
AAGAACTGCAACAGATTCTGGTCCTGTGAGTCGCCACCCTGGACAGAAAATGCCATCAGCGGCTTGCCATCTTGTAGCGCAAGACTAGGCGTCAGCGTGGCGCGCGGGCGTTGGCCTGGTTGCACCACGTTGAAAGGGTTGATGGCTTCATCGAGGACAAAACTCTGCATACGCTGACTCATGCCAATGCCCGTTCGGCCCGCAATAAAGGCCGGAATCCAGCCGCCGCTCGGCGTCACCGACACGACCCATCCCTCTGCATCAGCGGTTTGAATCGACGTTGTCCCCGCCAGAAACCCTTCGCGGTGTGTCATCGTGTTCGCTTGTTGAAAGCCATCAACACCCTGCGCTTCGGCAGTTGGCGGAATCGGCGTCCATTTTTCGAGCAAGTCCTTAAAGGGATTCTCGCCACCCTGAAAAGGGTACGGATCGCCCGGCTTCGTATGGGGATTATTGCGTTCCCAATCAATCTGTTCGCGCCGATGGTTGGCGTAGGCTTTTGACAGCAGCCCCTCGATCGGTTCTGCAGGTGGCACATACGGGTCGCCGTAGTAGAAATCCCGATCTGCAAACGACATGTTCATAGCCTGGTAAAGCGTATGGATGTACCGCGTGGAGTTGTAACCCATGCTCTTCAGGTCGATGTCTTCGAGAATATTGAGTGCCTGCAGCATGACGGGGCCCTGTACCCAATGCGTCAGCTTGTAGACATCGATGCCCTTGTAGTTAACGGTCGCCGGTTCCTCGATATGGACCTGCCAGTTATCAAGGTCCTCCATCGTCAACAGTCCGCCATATTCCTGCATGCCGCGAACCATCTCTTCGGCAATATCTCCACGATAAAAGCGGTCATAGGCCGCATAGATCGCCTGTTTTCTGTCCTTGCCACTGGCAAGCGCTTGACGCTCCGCTTCTACCAGTTTGTTCAGGGTTACCAGCAGGTCCGACTGGCTAAATACCGCACCAGGATACGGCGCCGCCCGCTCGTCGCTATTGCCCTCTTTCAGGTTAGGGAGAAAAACATCCCTTGAGTACGACCATTGCGTAAGCATGTTCCTTCTTCGCTCAATATTGTTCGCTTGGTTTTCCTCAATCGGATAGCCTTCGGCCATCTGCATAGCGGGCGCCAATACCTCGGCTAGGCTGAGCGTTCCATATTCGGCAAGCATTACCATCAGGCCGCCGGGCGTACCCGGCGTGACCGCCGCTAGTGGGCCAAACTCCGGTGGATACACCATTCCCCGCTCACGGAAAAAATCGGGGGTCGCACCGGTCGGCGCTACACCGAGTGCATTGATACCTTTTACCTCACTGGTGTTCGGGTTGTAGATCAAAGCCTGGGTCTCACCACCCCAACCCAGCACATCCCACATCGTTGACGTGGCTGCCAGCATCGCGCAGGCGGCGTCGACCGCATTGCCGCCCCGGGTAAACGTCATGGCGCCGGCGGTAGCTGCGAGCGGCTTTCCGGTCACCGCAACCCAGTGCTTTCCATGCAGCACCGGCTTTGCCGTGCCCTGTGCTTCCGCCGTGTTTGTAATGGGAATTGACAGCAGGATACCGATTGCTCCGCACAAACTGAGTAGTCCGGCACTTAGTTTCTTGATTCTATTAGACATGACACACTCCTTGGTCGAGTCAATACGATAGCAAAAAATGTGCAGATCGCCATGGCGCAGACCGGCCATCGGTGAATCCATGACGAAGAAGACACTTGGCGAGCCCGTCGATGACGAGTTCACCCAAACCTTTGAGGTGTTAAAGCCGGAATTCGCGTAACGCAGCAAGTCCTGGCTTTGTCTGCTAGGGTTTGCGGAACTTCAAAACCATGCGATCGGATTCACCGATAGCCTGATAATGTGCCTCCTGGCCAGCCGGTGCATCAAGTTCCGGTGGCAAGGCCCATACACCATTTGGATGATCGTGCGTGTCCGACAGATTGCGATTGTGATCCGAGCTTGAGACGTATTCGAAACCAGCGGCCTCCGCGAGGCGAATGACCCGCTCCTCGGAAACATAGCCGGCGCCGGCATACTGATCTTCGGTAGCGGGGTCAGGCCAGCGATGCTCGACGACACCGAGAATGCCGCCCGGTTTGAGTACTCTGAACATGTCTGCGAAAACGTTGATGGTATTGGTTTCGCCGCCCGCGTTTTCGGTCAGCCAGTTGTGAACGTTACGGAACGTCAGCACCATGTCCGCTGAATTCAGTGGCGCCATCGGTTCGCCACTCACGCTGTTAACCGTCGTGACGATTACCTGATTGTATACGTTCGGCGTTTCGCCCATTTTGTGCAGGAAACCACCCAAGCTCCTGCGCTGGAAGTTGCCAGAATTCATGTCGTAGTGTGCGGCATAGAACACACCGCTGTTGCGAAGCGTCGGTGCCAGCACCTCGGTATACCAGCCACCCCCCGGAGAATACTCAACCACCGTCATGTCCGGCCGTAGACCGAAAAACTCGAGCGTTTCCTTGGGTCGGCGGTAATGGTTACGCGCCTTATTCCTGTCACTGCGATGATCTCCGTTCATTGCTGCATCGATAGCGGCACCGATATCGTTGTCGGGCTCCTGGGCCTGACAAGCAGTAAGCGGCGCTGTCACCAGCATGAGAGCGGACACCAGCAGGACAGCCGGGGTGTTATTGCAGTACATTCTCGGGTTCATATTTCCTTCCGTTTCTTCAGTCTTCGATGGATTGCTGACGGGAGATTACAAAAGCTTTCGGCGCTGCGCCATCTCGGTATCGCATACGTCTCGCAAACTCGTCCGGAACAATCCAGGCCCGAGTTTCCTGACTTACGGTCCCAAGAGCCGACGCGAGTTTCTGAATCTTATGAAGTGGTCGCGAGACGCGCCAACCTGAAGGGTCGCTTGGCTCAGATCGGAAGGGCGGATGTGAGGTACTGATTCCAAACGGTCAGCCTGTTCTCTTGACAGTACCGGACGGCGCGAGGACAATTTCGGCCCTCGCTGATTGGCGTGGATGGTTTTCGGTGATGTAGCTCAGTTGGTCAGAGCGGCGGACTCATAACCCGCAGGTCGGTGGTTCAAATCCACCCATCACCACCAAATTCCCCTTATTTTTCAAGAGGTTACAAGCCCAGCTGG
>JAQWSV010000040.1 GCA_029243005.1 Woeseiaceae bacterium | reverse complement strand
AATCCTTGGTCACCGACGAACTGCTGCGCACGCCGCTAAGTGTGCGCGATGATCGGCTGTTCATCGAAGATTGTGACACCGTCGCACTGGCCGAACAATTCGGGACACCGCTCTATGTCGTCTCCGAGAACCACCTGCGCTACAACGTGCGGCATTGGCAAACGACGTTCGAAGAGCACTGGCGCGCCGGGCCGGTTCGTTTGTATCCCTCCCTCAAAGCCAATCCGGTTATCGCCGTCCGCCGTGTCCTGGCCGAAGAGAACACTGGCTGCGATATCTTCGGTCCGGGTGAGCTCGAATGCGCCCTCCGGGCTGGTGTGACCGGCGAGGATCTTTCCGTGAACGGGTCCATCAAGGATGAAGCTGTCATCCGCAAAGCGCTGGAGCACGGCGCACGTATCATTCTCGACAGTCCCCGCGAGCTGGACCTCTGCCAGCAGGTGGCTGCGGATCTCGGTGCGACAGCCAGGGTCCTGCTGCGACTCAAGCCGGACATCCGCTCATTGAATCTGGAATCGGATTTTGCGCCCGGCATGCAGGTGAGTTACCTGACGCAGATCATCAAGTACGGCATCCCGACCCGGGAAGTGCTCGAAATGGCCGGGCGCATCAATGAATTCACCCACGTGGAACCGGTTGGCATCCACGTGCACATGGGACGGCACAGCAAACGCCCTGAAGCCTGGGAGGCCTGGGTCCGGGCCTGCGTGAAACTGACCCGCGAAGTGAGTGACGTAATGGGCGGATGGACACCCGCCTGCATCGACCTGGGTGGCGGCTTCCCGAGCCCGCTGGACCGCGACCCGGACGTTGCTGTCATCGATTACGAGACCCCGCCACTCGAAGTGTTTTCCGCGACAGTCGGCAGTGCCCTGCACTCGTCACTGATTGAACATGGGTTCGATGCCGAGGGCATAAGGCTGGAACTCGAACCGGGTCGTGGCATTCACGCGGACACCGGCATTCACCTGTCATCAGTGATGAACGTGAAAGAAGAAGATGTCGGCATCGACTACCGCTGGGCGGAGATCGATACCGCCGAGACCTTCCTGGATGGACACGGCTTCAACCTCGAACGGCCGATCTACGATTACTTCATCGCCAACAGGATGGATGCGGACAACGCCGCGCTGTACGACATCGTCGGGCAGACATGTAACGCGGAGATACTGACGCACCGGTTGCCGGCACCGTTGCTCAACCCTGGCGACGTCATCGCCTTTCTCAATACAGGTGCCTACGGTGAGCCGAACGCGGCCAACTTTAACGCGTTGCCACGGCCGGGCATGGTACTCGTCAAAGATGACCAGGCTGCATTGATTCGTCGCTCCGAGACGGTCGACGATGTCTTTGCCCGTGACTCCATGCCGGGCTGGCTGTCAGTCTGAAGCAACGTGTATTGACGGGCGCTTGTCTGCCCACGGCGCAATCTTCTCGAGCTGGCCGGCCAGGTTGAACAGCCGATCCTCCCTACCAATGGGCGCCATGAAGTGTGCACCGAGAGGCATGCCCGTCGAGTCTTCGCACAAGGGCAACGACATTGCCGGCGTACCGGTGAAATTATTGAGCGGCGTGATCGGGATCAACTGCAGGGCATGCTCGAACCATTCGTCTAGCGACTGGTTGTCCTGTACCAGGTTGAACGGACTGCCAAGCGATGGTGTGTCCGCCGTCATGAGCGGCGTTAGCAGTACATCGTAGTTCTCGTAGAACGCGCCCAGCTGGCGGCCGACATGTGACAGGTATCCCGAAATACCAAGTCGCTCTGCCGCGGTTGCGCCTTTACCGGCCTCGTACATCTTCAGGGTCATTGGCTCAACCGTATCGGCCGATAATGCGCGACCCATCAACCCGGCTTCGTAATCCAGCATTGCCGAGATATCGATCACCCAGATGCGTTTGAATGCTTCCATGTAGGCTTCATAATCGATTGCGGGCGTCGCTTCCTCAACACAGTGTCCGGCGCCCTCAAGGACCCTCGCCACCTGGTGCATCTGATTGCGAATGTGCTCCGGAATGCGTATCGGACCCCACCGTTCGCTGCACATCGCGACCCGCAACTTGTCAGGGTCACGATCGACTTCATCAACATACGGCCGCTCGGGCTTTGCCCATGGAACAGGCTCACCGGGTGCAGGCCCCATCACTGCATCGAGGAAACCGGCCAGATCGCGAACGCTCTTCGTGTTCACACCATCGGAGAACAACGGGAACGAGAGGTCACAACCTTCAGGCATGTAGCTGATGCGGCCACGCGAGTGCTTCATGCCCGCGTTGCCGCAAATGCTCGCGGGAATACGCGTGGAGCCGCCGCCGTCATTCGAATGGCACATGGGTACCACGCCGGCAGCGGTGATCGCGGCAGAACCACCACTCGAACCGCCGGCGATTTTATCCTTATCCCACGGGTTGCCGGTGGCGCCGGTCAGCAGTGACTCTGTTGTACCGGTCACGCCGTATTCGGGACAGGTCGTCCTGCCTATGATGTTGAGTCCGGCACGTTCGATCTGTTCGGTCAGAAAACTCGAGTAGTCGGCCACATAGCCTGCCATGAGACGTGAGCCCGCTTCCTGTTTGCGGTTTTTCAGGCGGGGGCCGAGATCTTTCAGGAAGAACGGCACACCGGAGAACGGACCGGCAGCGATTGTGCTTGCATCGAGGTCATCCACACGATCGGCAAACACTTCAATAACTGCGTTTAGCTCGGGGTTGACCTTATCCACGGCCGACGCTGCAAGCTGCGCGAGTTCCTTCGCGGTAACCTCAGCCCTGCTGACGAGTTCTGCCAGGCCGGTCGCATCGTAATTACAGTATTCGTCGAGATTCATCGAGTCCCGCCACTATTATCAATTCTTGCGGTCATCGTGCATGACGTCCCCCTTGCAGGCAAGCAATCATCAGAGCCGAGCGGCGGCAAGGAACGGGCTCGTTCCGTGAAGAGCAGTGCGCAGTGAGGCAAGCCCAACTGAAATCCATTAGCATTCAAGGCGCACAGATTTCCGGAGACACTACCAGCGTGAGAGCAAGAATAACGTCCATCGACATAATGCGCGGTGCGGTCATCTTGTTGATGATGGTCGATCACGTCCGTGAGCGGTTTTTCTATCACATCGCGATGTTGCCTCGGCGGGTCTGTTTTTTACGAGACTGTCCTCGCACTGGTGTGCACCCGTTTTCGTATTCCTCGCGGGCCTCGGTGCCTGGTTATATGCCAACCCGCCATCGGGCGAAAAACGTTCACCGTCTCATTTCCTGTTAACCCGGGGTCTGTTCCTTGTCGTGCTCGAGGTCTTGCTCATCAACCCGGCATAGTTTGGCGAGATACCCCCTGAAACGCTTTATCTGCAGGTCATCTGGGCCATCGGGCTCAGCATGATCGCGCTCTCGGCGCTGGTATACCTGCCACACCGGGTGATCACCGTACTGGGCCTCATCATCGTTTTCGGCCACAACCTCCTGACACCGGTCACTTTCGTGCCCGGTGAGTTCGGCTATTCGCTGTGGATGATCCTGCATGACCGGGGCGTCCTCTATGCCGGCGAGAGTTTCCAGGCAAACATCTCCTACCCCACCCTGCCATGGGTCGGCGTGATCCTGTGCGGGTACGCGATCGGGCCTGTCTACGGATCAGCCATGGAATCGACTGACCGGAAAAAGCGGCTGGTGTCACTGGGCATTGCCTGTGTCACGCTGCTCCTGGTACTGCGCGGGTTCAACATCTACGGCGAGACCCTGCCCTGGCAGGCGGGCGCGACGTCACTCGACACGATGATCTCGTTTCTCAACTACACGAAGTATCCGCCGTCGCTGGACTTTCTGCTGCTGACCCTGGGAACAAGTTTCCTGCTGCTGGCATCGCTCGATACGAAGGACAACCCGGTCACACGCTTCCTGCAGACATTAGGGCAGGCGCCGATGTTCATCTATGCCCTGCACCTGTATGTATTGCTGGCCTGTTATCGCCTCGTGCTGGCGACGATCGGACCTAACCAGGGCGATCTCTACCACATCGATCACGTCTGGCAGATATGGCTGATCACGGTCGTATTGGCTTTCGCCCTCTACCTCCCGGCGAAGCTGTTCGGGCAATACAAGCGAAAGTCGAATAAGGCCTGGGTGCGCTACTTCTAGGCTGAAGAGCTAATCCCCGCCAACCGCGAGTCCTTTGCCCGCACATATGGCAGCACGCGCGCGAGCCGTTAAGGCAACAACACCCCTGCGTTCGCAGGTAAGGGTCATCTTCTTTTCATTGTTGATGACCAATGATACTACCGGCGATTGCTTCAGGTATTTTCTCACTCAACGATAGCGCTGCTAAGCTACTGTCAGGAACCGGAACCGATCGTCAGAAATGAGTCAGGTAATCGCAAACGAAGGGATGCAGTAGTGGGGCGTTGGCGTCCACCGGCACCGAGCGCGTCACCCTATATCACACCAGCGGGTTTCGAAGCGCTGCAAAGGGAACTTGAGGACACCTGGGTTCGCCGGCGCGACGTCGTCAAAGCCCTGGCCGCCGCCGCAGCGGAAGGCGATCGCTCCGAGAACGCTGAATACATCTATCGAAAGAAGGAGCTTGGCGGACTTGATCGGCGCATTCGCTATTTGCAGAAACGACTGCCCGTACTCACCATCGTGCGTGATACGCCTGCCGCCGATGCGATCTTCTTCGGCGCCACCGTCGAACTCTGTGATGACGAAGATCAGACTCACATGTATCGAATCGTCGGGCCCGATGAGACCGATGCAAAGACCGCGGCGATCAGTATGGATTCGCCGCTCGCAAGAGCATTGCTTGGCAAATGTCTCAATGACAACGTAGAGATCACCGCTGACGGAACGACCACGGCGATGAGTGTGGTTTCCATTCGCTACCACGCCGGCAAATAGAATGTGGGAAGTAGAAAAGACGCCGGTGCCAGGTGGATACGAATACAAAGTAAGTGAGCATGGCACGAACTTGTCATTTCAGCAGTGCTGCACTCAGCTTAAGTCGAGTCCCGAGTTTGCGGACTGGTATTCCGAATTACTGGTGGCATTCGACGCAGATGCTTTCTATTGGGAATTGCCACCGCTCACCAGGTCAGCACTGGATGATGATACCCGTTTCGTCCTTATCGACGCGCCGATGCTGGCTGGTTTACCGGTTAACCCCAACCCGTTTGCCGAACACTTCGATAACAATGCCGATAAGGAGGTCATCGTGTTTCCAAACTTGGGCAACGACGCAATACTGATCGTACCAACCCCATGCGGCCCGCTTTACGACTACCCGCACTTCGCCGCGTTTCTGCGCAGGGCCGGCCAGGAACAGATTCGTTCGCTGTGGCGCGTAACGGCAGAAACAGTGCTCAATCATGCATCGGACAAGTCAACGTGGGTCAGCACTGCCGGTGGGGGCGTTTTCTGGTTGCACCTACGATTAGACTCACGGCCCAAGTATTACCAGCACCGGCCCTACACACTGTAGATCACCCCAGTTCATGTACAGCGCGATGAGCCTGCTCGATCGCCGTCTCGGTCATTGCGTCAGTCGCTGCATCGTGTGCGGCAAACGCGATGTTACCGACACGCTGCCGAGCATCGACCCATGGCCGTTGATCCTGGCGCCAGTACTCTTCCCACCAGGCGACCTCGTTGGTCTCGGGGTCGAATGAATACGAGTAGCCATGTGGGTGACGATTGATGGTAATCGCGGCGATGTCCCGCGCGGGATTAAATCCGCCGGGACCCAGCATGCGTTCAAGCTGATCGCGAAGGATTCTTTCGTATTCTTCGAAGGATGTCTCAAGCATCTGTCGGCGCCCCGCCTTGAACTGTTCCGCAGCAGGTAAGCCTGGCGCGAGCGGATTGTGCCAGAAGTGCAGAACGACAGGTTCGTCGGGCGACGTTGAGAACCGGTAGTCGCCCATGCTGACCGGGTGCGTAAAGCGCACGACCTGGTAGAAACTGCCCGGGCACCAGGCAGTACGTATTCCGAGGTTCGCCAGGCTGTGCCAGTCGCGTATCAATGCCTTCGCGCTCAACAATGGCGAACGAGCCGCCTTCGCCGCCTCGGCGAGTTGTGCCTGCGGTGCGTCCGGACAAACGTAAGGCAACATCGAGTGATAGCCGGCCCAGATCACCTTGCTCGCAGAGACCGTATAAGCGCTTGCATCGTTCACGTAAGTGACATCGACGTCCGCATCCAGATTGCCGCCCTGATGCTGCAAGCGAACTGCTGTACTGCTCAGACGGATGTGCGTGAGGTTGTCTGGCTGATCGAGTTCCGAGTAGTCGAACTTCGCGGTAACGATATCGTCCATGGTGTTGCCCAGCGCCACAGTTGGCACCAGCTTTCGCACCAGCAGTCGAGCGACGGACGCGTTACCATCAGGGAAGTAGAAGCAACTGTCATCATAAGGTGTGGTGTTGTAACCAATGTCCATGCCAGCAAACCCCGGATCGCCATTCCGCCAGGCCAGCCAGGCCGGATAGGCATCGGCCCCGATCGCCCAGGCCGCCTCCGGCATCTTCTGGATGAATGTGAGAACCTCCTCGCCCATGCCAGCGTACTTCTCGAGATACTCGCGCCAGCTGTGCGTTTCGAGCACTTCGCGGCGTTCGTCTGTCGTCATGCCTTCCAGGTAGTCCGTTTCATCAGCGAACAGTCGAAGGAGTTGTTCCTTTGCCTCGTCAGACAACGGCGCATCATCCAGCGAACCAGCAAAACCGTACTGGCCTTTCGCAAGGAAGTCCGCGCCGAAGGTCTCCTTGTCGAACCAGGTCACTCGGCCCGGCCCATAAGGCTCAAAGAAGTCGTCGTGCCAGACTTCGCTGTGACGGTCGGTATCGATGCCCAGCTCCTGCACCACTTCTTTCGCAACGGTCGGGTAGGAATCGGGCGACTCCATGAACGTCGTGCCGCCGTAGCTCAGAAATAGGCGGCCATCGAGTTCGAATTCGTTGCGCTTGGCGTGGCCACCGAAGTCATCATGATTATCAAGGATCAGGATGCGTGCATTCGGATTGATATCGCGGTGGTGAATGTATGCCGCGGCCAGCCCACTAATGCCCGCGCCAACCACGACGAGATCGTAATGCTCACCGATGGATTCAGCCAACCACTCGGCGCCTTCAACTGTCGCGTGAGCGGCTTCAAAAGATCCAGGGTGGGAACCGCGAATCCCGGACTGCCCCGGTGGGTAGTAGGTGGATGGAGTCCGGCCGACGGGCTCGCCGTTGCGCGCACACGCCGACAGTAACGATGTCCCGATAGCTACGCTTACCCCGCCAAGGAAATCGCGTCGCGTGATTTCACGATCCATCCCTAAACGCTTGTCGCGTCGATCCATCGTTCTCTCCTGCCAGTAGCGATCCGCTGCTGTTTAATACGAGTAATACGCCCCAAGAATAGTCGACAATCCGGCCACTCCGCCAAGGACGCGTTTCAGAAATACCGGTCCGCCAGCGATTCCACCGCGCGTCTCGCCTCATTGGCAGCACCAGTCCAGTACTGGTGACCCCGGAGTTCCGAGTGTGCAATCATGATACGGCCAATCGGCTCGCGAAGAATGTCAGCTGGCGCAGTACTGCCGTTACTACCAAACAAATAGCCAGGCGCCGGGTTTGCATACGCATGGCCCCAGCGATTGAGCACGATGCCCGCAATATCGTTGGCCGGATCGAAACCACCCGCAGAAAACATTTCCGTCATTTGCTCACGCAATCGACGTTCGTATTCGGTAAATGACGTACCCAGCATCTCCGCCCGGCCGACAACCCCCTGCTGCCGCCACGGCAAGCCCGGCTTGAATATGGGTATGTAGAACGTCATCACGATCGGCTTGTCCGGATGCAGTGGCTGCGACTGACCATCGATGATCATCGGCCGGCGAATATTGCAGGTGAAACCAATTCCCTCCGTCCATATCGCTGCAGACATTCCAAGTCGGACGAGAAAGCGCCAGTTGGTCAACGCGACATTCGCTACCAGCACCGGCGAATGTGCGACGGAATCATAGGCCTGGCGATGCCGTTCCGGCAGGTCACGAACGATGTGGCGATTGACCCAGCCGCCGGACGCCATGACCACGGTCTTTGCTTCCGTCCTATGTAATCTGCCATCTTTAACATAGAAGACGACGACCCGTTCGGCGCTACCCATTGGCCCATCGTGTTCCACACGGACCGCGGTCGAGTTCAGGCGAATACGTACCGGGTTTGTTGCGCGGTCGAGTGCTTCGAAATGGATATCGCCGAAAATCGTGTCGCGAAACCCGGCACCCTCGATCGCGTCCGGCACCAATTTCTTCACGAAGTGGCGAGCAATGGCAGCGTTACCGCCGGGGAAACTGTGTAATACCGCTTCATCGTACTGATCCGGCGGAGTGAAGCCAGGCATGCTGAAGTACTGGCCCCAGTAAGCACTCAGGCCATCGCAGCCAAGCCCAATAATGCTGGCCATGATCGGGTCATAGAAAGCTGTCACCTCCGGCGGCGCCCCGAGCTCTTGCTCGTAGTAGTCTTTCAATGACATCGAATCGAGCCAGCGATTCGTATCGCGTCCGGGCACATCCTCTACCCTGGTCGCTCGGACCCGGCGAAAACCATCCTTCACCACACTATTCCACGGCGTACTGTCGAGACCCGTACCCCAAACATCTCGCACCCACGGATTTTTTGCATCGCGGAAAAAGTGACTGACGTCGAAGCCTTGCTCAAACCACGTCATGTGTTCGTAGCTATCGAGCGGAATACGCATACCCACAGCATCACCCTCGGGCTCGGCGAACAGTCTTTCACGCGGAATGTTCAGTGCCGCATTGTAGTCACTGGGATCACCGGTGGCCTCCAGGTTGCTGGTGTCGTTTGAACCCTGTGGTCCCGAGATATGAATACCGTTGACAACAAAGTCATTGCGTTTAGCTTCTCCACCGAACATCGGATGATTGTCGAGCAGCAGTGCACGACCCGACGGGTTCAATCGATGGAAGTGATGCGCTGCCGACAGACCGGCCATGCCACCACCGATAACGACCAGGTCATATACTTCACCCGAATCGATCGCATCACGCGGCCGCAGCGAATAACGCCCTGCGCGTATATCGTGCGCATCCTTGACGAGACCGGGTGTATTCCCGTGTGACCTGGCGTAGTCTCCTGTCCCACCAGGTCCATACCAGTCGTCGCCAACATTGAAGCTGTAATCCTCGGTGTTGAAATCAGCAGGCGGCGTATCCGTCGTACAACCAGTAGATACCACGCCACCGACAGCAAGTGAGCCGCCGTAGATGAAGTCACGCCTCGTAATCGAACTATCGAGGCCGAGCTCCTTATCGAGTCGTCGGGTCATAACGGCTACCTGTACGTTGCGGGTCCAAATCGGAGGTATATACACGTTAACTTAACATCATTCACAGTCTGCCCTCGAATCCGACAGACTGATAAGCTACCTGGTATGAATACATACATTGGACGTTTTGCGAAATCATTCCTAGTTGTCGCTACGCTTTGTACTAAGTTGGTTTTCGCGCAGGGCACGGACGCAGTCGCTATCAGTACGCTGCAGGACGACGTACTCAAGGTCGCAGTCACCCGAGACTCGTTCGACGACGAATATGACTCGCAGCTCTGGATACGACGCTACGTCGAGCACTTTGCGGCCGAACATAATGTCCAGATTGAATGGACCGTCGTTCCCTTCAACGAGTCCTGGCTGCTGGCTGGCAGTGACCAGGTCGACCTCGTCGCCACGAACGTCGCCAGTTTTCCAGACCGTATAAGCGAGGGTGGAACCTTTTCTAAACCCTTCCTCTTCGAGCGCCGAGCATTGCGCATCGATCCCAAGAACCAAGGCCGATTCAGCCACATCAATGACTTTATTGGCTACACAGTTGGCGTCGTCAATGGAATGGCTGCTCAACGTGACGTCGACCGACGTGCGCCCGAGGGCGTCAATATCTACCGCGCGGAGACATTCGCTGAGCTCTATGCGGAATACGATGCAGGCAATCTCGACGCGATTGCCGAGGCCGAGTACTACTCACTGGATGGCAAAGTCATACCCTCACACAGCGACGACATTGTGCTGATCGACCACCATGATCTGAATCCAGGTCAACGTGAAGAATCAGTCTTTGTCGTCCGCGACAAGAGCACAAATCTGCTCGAGGCCACCAATGCATTCATTGATCGAGTGCGGTTTCCTCTCTAGCAATACCTAGCGACCTCCGTCGACATCCCCGCTGCCGCGACTGGCACTGTTATTCTCCCGACATGAACAATGTTGATGTGATAGTGATTGGCGGGGGAGCTGCTGGCCTGATGTGCGCCATCACTGCCGGCCAGCGCGGCCGCAGCGTACTTGTTCTCGAGGGTTCAAATCGCATCGGGAAAAAGATCCTGATGTCGGGAGGTGGCCGCTGTAACTTCACAAACGTCCACACCGAACCATCGCGCTTTATCAGCGACAACCCACACTTCTGCAAATCAGCTCTAAGCCGTTATACACATGCGGACTTCATTGAACTGGTCGAGAAATACCGAATTCCCTATCACGAGAAGGCACTAGGCCAGCTTTTTTGCGATAAGACGTCGAAGGATATCGTCACGAACCTGTTGCAAGAGTGTGAAGATGCCGGTGTCGTCATACTGACGGACACCGACGACCTGTCTGTCACCGCCGACGCCGGTTATCGTATCGACTGTAATCACGGCCGGTTTTCCGGCCAGTCGCTGGTTATCGCAACGGGTGGCTTGAGTATTCCGAAGATGGGTGCCACTAACTTTGGCTATCGCCTCGCGCGCCAGTTTGACATCGAGGTCCTGGAGACACGAGCCGGGCTGGTTCCTTTTACGTTCACCGGCGAAATGCACGAACTTTGCAGTCGGCTCTCCGGCATTAGCTGCAGGACTTCTGTGACCGCGGGTAATCAGTCATTTGTCGAGGACATGCTGTTTACACATCGTGGTTTAAGCGGTCCGTCAGTATTACAGGCTTCGAGCTACTGGACGCCCGGCGGATCCATCATCGTCGACCTGCTACCGGGTATTGACGCAGGCACCCTGCTTGTCGAGGCAAAGTCTGCGCGTCCTCGCTCCCTGCTTCGCGTTGTGCTCGCCAATTCCCTGCCAAAAGCCCTGGTGACCGAGTTACAGGAAATTTTCTGGCCCGAACAGGCGGAGACTGCACTGGGAGACATGCGGGATGCCTTCCTGAGAGAAATCGGGTACGCCCTGAACAACTGGTCTTTAAAGCCGGCTGCGACAGAGGGCTATCGAACGGCCGAGGTTACCCTGGGTGGCGTCAGTACAGGCGAACTCTCGTCCCGGACGATGGAAAGCAAAAAGCAACCCGGCCTGTATTTCATTGGGGAAGTCGTCGATGTCACGGGTCACCTGGGTGGCTTCAACTTCCAGTGGGCCTGGTCGTCAGGCTATGCCGCCGGACTTACCGTGTAAGGATTGAGCGCGAAAAAACGCTGGCCTGGAATGATGCCTCGCCGACCAGCACCGTCTGCATGTTCTCGGCGGGCAAATATTTTCGTGTAGCATGGTGCTCACATAACGCAAGCGCTTTCATGCTGTCGATTATCGGGCATCCCAATATGCCCCGATGACTCGGTCAGCCCGCTGTATGCCTGTCGTCCAGTACCTGGGCCACGTCCGCCATCCCGGCGTTTTGCTGTCGCAACAAGACCAGCAAGTGGTACAACAAATCTGCAGATTCCGCGACCAGTTCCGCTCGGTCTCCGTTTGCGCCAGCCAAAGCGACCTCGACGCCCTCCTCACCCACTTTCTGTGCGATACGCTGCGATCCAGCATTGGCAAGCTGCGACGTGTAACTGTCATCGGCAGCTTCATCCATCCGCATGCCAATCACACGTTCGAGCTCACCAAGAAAACCGAAGCCTGCGCGCTCAACATCCTCGTCAAAGCAACTGGATAAATCGCGATGACAGATCGGCCCCGCTGGCACGGCAAATACCAATAAGGTATCCGCGTCGCAGTCCAGTTCGATCTTTCTACAGGTCAGCGTATTGCCCGAGGTTTCACCCTTGATCCACAGGCACTGGCGTGAACGACTGAAAAAGGTAACGAGTCCACCGTCAAGAGTTTTCCCGAGCGCCTTGGCGTTCATGTAGCCGAGCATCAATACGCGTCCGGTCACGGCATGCTGCACAATGGCAGGCACGAGGCCTTCACCTTTCTCCCAGTCCACGCGATCGACAAGCGATGTCATGGTCGCACCTCGATAGCCGCATCGAGCAGGTAGGCCTTCAATTCGGGAATCCGTATATCATCGTCATGAAATACACTTGCGGCGAGCGCGCCCGACGCGCGCGTCTCTTTAAATACGGTCTCAAAATCCCGCATCGACCCTGCGCCACCCGAGGCTATCAGGGGCACGTTACATTGCTCCTGCATGACCGATAACTGCTCAACGTCGTAACCGTTTCGCACGCCGTCCGAGTTCATGCAATTCAGTACGATCTCGCCCGCACCGAGATCCTGCGCTTCGACCATCCAGTCCGCTGTCGCACGCGGTGTCTGCGAGATGCGTTTCTCATCGCCCGTGTTGCAATAAACCACCCAGGCATCATCAACGCGGCGACTGTCGATGCCAACGACAACACATTGAGACCCGAAACGCTTCGCCATTTTCGAGATCAGTCCCGGGTCTTCCAGCGCTGGTGAGTTGATGGAAATCTTGTCGGCACCACGATTCAGAATGTCTTCCGCGTCCTCGACGCTACGTATGCCACCCGCGACACAGAATGGTATGTCGAGCAGTGAAGCAACATTGCTTACCCAGTCGCGATTGACCGTCCGGCCATCCGGGCTGGCCGTAATGTCATAGAACACGAGCTCGTCTGCGCCGGCCCGGCAATAACGATCAGCGAGATCGAGGATCTCACCGACAACGCGGTGATTGTGAAACTGCACACCTTTGACTACCTTGCCGTCGCGAACGTCGAGGCAGGGAATTATTCTGCGGGCAGGAATGATGCTATCTCCTCGATACTAATTTTTCCGTCCAGCAATGCACGACCGCTGATCGCTGCCGGCACACCAGTGGCACGCAATGCTTTCAGGTCACCGATTGCCCGCACACCTCCTGACGCCTGCAATTGAATCTGCGGGTACTGATCAACCAGCTGATCGTAAAGCTCGATATTGGGTCCCGTCATAGCACCGTCCCGGCTGATGTCGGTGCACAGCACGTGCCGCACCCCGGCCGGCGCGTAAAGATCCAGACACTGCCACAAAGTCATGCCCGCGGAGCGCGTCCAGCCATGGGTCGCAACATAGGGTACGCCGTCGCCATCCAGAGTGACATCCAGGGCCAGCACAATCTTGTCGGGCCCGAACTTCTGCAGCCATTCCTTGACTAGTTCCGGCTTTATGACGGCCAGGCTGCCGATCACCACGCGCATAACACCGGCATCGAACCAGCGCTCCAGTTGCGACACTTCCCGGATGCCACCACCGATCTGCACATCCAGCGTACTCGCCGACACGATGCGGCGAATGACGTTCCCGTTTTCCTGTCGGCCGTAGCGGGCCCCGTCGAGATCGACTATGTGCAGCTCACCCAAACCGGATGCCTGGTAGTCCCGTGCCAGGGCGACCGGATCCTTGTCGTAGACTGTCTTCGCCTCGAATCGTCCCGCCAAGAGCCGCACGACCTGCCCTTCGATCAGATCGATTGCCGGAATTACATTCATGCGGCTTCCTCTAGAAAGTTCTTCAGAAACCGCGCACCGCTGGCGGCCGATCGCTCGGGGTGAAACTGCGCCGCGATGAAATTGTGGCGGGCGAAGGCTGCGGAGAATGGTGTCGAGTGATTCGCCGTTGCGATCGTATATTCCCCCGCAGGCAACGCAAAGCTGTGCACGAAGTAGAAGTAACTGTCCGTGTCGATACCTGCGAACATCGCATGTGCGTCCGTTTGCTGCACACGGCACCAGCCTATGTTTGGCACGGGTGCTTCCAGCGTCGCCTGAAGTTTCCGCACGCTGCCCGGAACCACGCCAAGACAAGCGACATTATCTTCTGCTGACGAGCCCGCCAGAAGCTGCATGCCGAGGCAGATTCCAAGCACCGGCTGTTCCAGGCCGGTAATGACAGAGGCCAGATCATTTTCCTCGATGCGCTGCATCGCATCGGCAGCCGCGCCGACGCCCGGCAGTATGACGTGACTCGCATTTCGGATGGCGCGCACGTCGTTGGTCAGTTCGCTGCTGGCGCCGAGTCGATTCAGGGCATTGCTCAGCGACGCGATGTTCGCGCCGCCACAATCCACGATTGCTACATGCGCCTCCATGTCAGCTCAGGACACCTTTAGTCGTCGGCAGTTCAGTGCCTTCGGCAAGAAACGCCTGCCGCAGAGCACGTCCCACGGCTTTGAAGCAGGCCTCGATCATGTGGTGGGTATTCGTTCCGCTCACAGTCACGTGAAGCGCGGCACCCAATGCATCCGACAAGGACTGGAAAAAGTGCGACACGAGTTCGGTCGGCATCTGTCCTACCAAATCTCGCGGAAACGAACCGTTGAACACGAAGTACGGACGCCCCGACAGGTCCAGCGAGACACTGGCTTCGCTTTCGTCCATCGGCAACTGGAATCCAAAACGGGCAATGCCGCGCTTGTCGCCCAATGCCTGCCGGATTGCGCGCCCGATGCAGATGGCCGTGTCCTCGATCGTGTGGTGTTCATCGACTTCAAGGTCACCGTCGCATTTGACCTCGAGGCTGAAGCCGCCATGCGTAGCGATCTGCTCCAGCATGTGATCGTAAAAACCGATACCGGTCTGGATTGACGGAGGCGTCGCGGCATCGAGATTGACCGAAACCCTGATGCTCGTTTCCCGAGTCGTCCTCGACACTCTGGCCGTTCGCGCCCCGGGCGTCAGGGCAGCCACGATGTCCTGCCAGGTAAGGGGCCTTTCTCCGGCGCCGATGTGAAAACCTTTCATACTCAGTGCATCGGCAAGCTGGAGGTCGGTCTCGCGGTCACCGATCACAGCACAGGCCTCGGCATCCAGCGCTGTATTCGCGAGATAGCCCGTCAGCAAGGCTGTGCCAGGCTTGCGGCAATCGCAACCGTCGCCGGGCATGTGTGGACAGATGAATATCTCATCGAACGCTATGCCCTGGGACTCAAAAAGTGCCAGCGTGTGCGACTGGCAGAGCTCGAACTGTTCCTGTGGAAAGGAGGAAGTACCCAGCCCATCCTGGTTGCTCACCATGACGAAGCGATAACCGAAGTCGCGCAGGCGCTGCAGTGCAGCGATTACGCCTGGCACCAGGCGCACCTTTTCGAGCGCGTCGACCTGATAGTCCGCCGGCTCCTCGATCAGCGTGCCATCACGATCAATGAAGAGAACTTTTTGCACGTCAGCCAATCCCCCTGATCGCATCGACAAGCACGTTATTTTCCTCCGCATTGGAGATTGTGATACGTGCGCAGCCTTTGAGTATGTCGTCGTCGGCAAACGTCCTTATCGCAATTCCAAACATCTCTAGCGTCTTCGTCACATCCTGCAGGTCATTGAATCGAACCAGCAGGAAGTTAGCCTCGCTTGGCCAGACATACTGCACGGCGTCACAGGTGGCGAGCGCGGCGCTGACCCGATCTCTTTCGCTCACGACAAGTTCAATACGGCGACCGGCGGCAGCCAGTTGCTTTTCAGATAGCGCCCGGTCGGTACAGATGATCACCGGCGATGACATTGCATAGGGTGCAAGAATGCTATCCAGCAGCGCTATCAACCCGGGTTGTGCAATGACTGTACCGCAACGTGCACCTGCGAGCGCCATGGCCTTGGACAATGTCCGCAGCACAACGAGGTTGTCACAGGTATTCACCCAGTTCGCCAGCGATTGCCTGTCACTGAACTCGATATACGCTTCGTCCACAACAACAATGGACTTGCCGGCACGTGCTTCCACGATCTTCAGAACCTGTTCGGCCGGAATCGCAGTGCCGACCGGATTGTTAGGTGAACAGAGAAAGACCAGCTTGGTCTGTTGGTCGCAGGCCAACAGCAATGCTTCGGCGTCGAGCGCGAAGTCGTTCTCAACCTCCAGTGGTACTGCAATTCGTTGAGCACCCTGCACCGTCGCATAAATGTCATAAAGCTCGAAGACCGGTGGTGTCAGCACTACGCTGTCCTTACCGGCTCGACAGAAGGCCCGTACCAGTAGGTCTATCCCTTCACTGCTGCCACGTGTAACGAGAATGTTGCCGGGTGTGACGCCGTAGTAGTCGGCGAGCTTCTCCGTCAGGTGCGACGGTCGAATGGCCGGATAGCGATTCAACCCCTGCGACAGCCCGGAATCTACAGCGACGGGCGATTCATTCGCATTGAGTTTGATTGACGTGCCGGACGCGATCGCCGAGACGTACGGGCGAAGCGCGCGAATTTCTGGCCGGGCAAGCTGTTCGATACTCATCCGGCTTTCCTTACGACATCTAGCAATCTAATTCGTACGGCCTCTCCATGGGCATCCAGGCCTTCGAGCGCCGACAATTCCAGCACTGCCGGCGCGAGCGAACGTAGTCCCTCCCCAGTCAGCTCCTGCACGGTCATCTGTCGCATGAACTGATCGACGCCCAGGCCACTGTAGCTTCTTGCCACCCCATAAGTAGGCAACACGTGATTGGTGCCACTGCAGTAGTCGCCCACCGACTCCGGCGCCCAGCGACCCAGGAAAACGGAACCTGCATTACGGACTTGCGGTAGTACAGTTCGCGCATTTTCTATCTGAAGAATCAGGTGTTCCGGTGCGTAGTTATTACTGATTTCAATGGCCGTAGCGATATCCCCGGTCAACACGACACGTCCGCTCTCGAGCGCCTTGCTTGCAATCTCCTGTCGCGGCAGTGACTGCAGTTGCCTCGTCACTTCGCGAACGGTTGCTTCGGCCAGGCTGCGACTGTCGGTGAGCAGGATGACTTGCGAATCCTCGCCATGCTCCGCCTGCGATAACAGATCGGCTGCGACAAAGGCAGGATCGGCGCAAGCGTCGGCAATAACCAGGACTTCAGAGGGGCCTGCGGGAAAGTCGATTGACGCACCGTTCGGGTCGCTGGCAACAAGAGTCTTCGCCGCCGTCACGCGCGCGCTGCCCGGTCCACAAATCCTATCAGTTTTCGGAATCGTCTCGGTGCCATATGCCATGGCGGCTATGGCTTGGGCTCCGCCAACTTTGAAGATATCCGTGATGCCGCTTCGCCAGGCCGCCACCAGCGTCGCAGCATTAACATTGCCCTGCTTATCCGGTGGCGTGCAAAGGATACGTTGCGGACACTCTGCAATTGCAGCCGGCACCGCCAGCATTATGGCCGTTGATGGCAAAGGCGCCGAACCGGCCGGGACATAAAGGCCAACCGCATCGATCGGTTGACTGACCCGTTCGCAACGAATGCCGGGGCCGATTTCCACGTCGATATCGGACGGCACCTGCGCCTGGTGGAAGCGCCGGACATTTGATATAGCAACGTCTATCGCGGCTTTAGCATCCAGCGACAACGCATCTTCGGCAGCATCTATCTCTGCTTCACTGATTTTCAGTTGGTCAAGAGTGCAGCCATCGAACTGTGTCGCGAAATCGTATAGCGCCGAGTCTCCGAACGTGCGAACGGCGGCGATTATGTTCGCTGCCTCGGCGCTCATGTCGGCGTGGTCTATGAGCGCTGGCCTTTGCAGCAAGGTCACCCTCGCATCGGGCGATAAATCAGACCAGCTGCTGATGGTGGTAAACACGAAATCAGGCCAGCATTTTTTCGACGGGAACGACGAGCAATGAGCTTGCCCCAGCCCCTTTCAGGTTTTCCAGAGTTTCCCAGAAAACATTTTCCCGACACACGGCGTGGACGGCGACTTTGTCGCCGTTGCGGTCCAGTGGTATGACTGTCGGCGACTCGGAACCTGGTAATAAGGCAACAATGTCATCGAGCGCGCCACGAGGTGCATGCAGCATGACGTATTTGCTCTCGCGTACCTGCAGAACGCCGTCGAGCCTTTGCATCAGGCGATCGATCCAACATTGCTTATCATCAGAAGTCTCGGCGCTAGTCTGGATGATTACCGCCTCGCTTTCGAGCACGGTTTCGACTTCGCGTAACTGATTGGCCGCCAGCGTGGAACCGGTCGACACTAGATCACAGATGAGATCAGCCTTGCCCAGTCGCGGTGCAATCTCAACGGCACCGGAGAAGTAGACAATGTCAGCCTTGATATTTTCCTGCTGCAGGTAGTCCTCGAGGATCGCGACGTAGCTCGTGGCGATGCATAAATTTTGCAGGCTCTGCGGTCCCTGGAAGTCGAAGTCCTCGGGCGCGGCCAGTGACAGTCGGCACTGTCCAAAATTCAGTGCGCGCAACTGATCGTACGCCGCCAGCTTGCCGGCCTTGCTCGCACCCAGCCTATTTTCCTCGAGCACATTAAGCCCGACCAGTCCCAGATCACAGACATCATCGCTGACCAGCCCGGGAATATCGTCGTCGCGCACGAACAGTAGGTCGATCGGCATGTTTTCACCGTAGCAAAAAAGCTGGTCCTTACTCTGGGTGAATTTGAGGCCACAGCGAGTCAGAAGGTCGAGAGACTCCTCGGACAAACGGCCAGATTTCTGCAGCGCGATTTTGATGCGCTGCTCGGAAGTGTTCATGAGTAAACCCTTAGTGAGTAGCGCTCTTCTTGCGGGAATGTGAATGCGAGCTGGAATGCTCTAGGGCGGCTGCATAGCCACCGAAGCCGTCGGTCATGAATCGCGCAACCCGGCCGATAGTGGCGACGCTAACGCCAGTGATGTCGTGAATCTGTCGATATGGCAGGTTCTGCTGCAAAAGACCGACGACGCGCCAGCGATCAACGAGGGCCTGTAGCTCGGCTGGCGTGCATAAGTCTCTGAAAAAATTGCGACATTCCCCCAAATCCTCCAGGCCGACGATCGCCCGGAAGAGCGCGTCCTCATTGTTCTTTTGCTGCCTAGCGGAATCGTTTCGATTGGGTTTCACGAGCTGAAGCTGTCGTCGTTTATATTAATGTACTAATACGCTATTACATTATTACACGGTTGGCAAGTCACTTTTCCCGTGGGACCAGAGCCAGCCTCTAATCCCAAGGAGAGGCAAGCGCGAAATCGACCCAGTGTATGATAGACGGCGGCGCTGTCCGTTTAAGTTGAAATGATATTGACCGACGATCAGAGGGAATTTCGTGACTATTGCTAATACACCAAGGATCCTG
>JAQWSV010000088.1 GCA_029243005.1 Woeseiaceae bacterium | reverse complement strand
GGAGCCCATCGTAGAGAATTGCGCCGAGGCGACGCAAAAGTGGCGCATTACGCATCTTGTTTCGTCTCCGCGTCGCGACGTTGATAGTTTCGTCCAAGCCATATTGCGATGCCTGCCCAAAGTGCAGCAAATGGCAGCATTGCGATTGAAGTCCCGGTGATCGCGAGCACCGAGATCATACCGGTGATAGACCAGGTCCCCGCGAGGTCGCCGGTGCGATAGACGACGGTGTCGATGAAATTCTTGACCTTGTACTTTTCTTCCGGTGTGACGACTGAATAAAGCATGTCAGTGGTTGGTTTGCCGAAAGCAAATCCCAAGCCGCGTCGAACTATTGTGAGGATGGCGACAACGGCAAGCGTCGGCTCAATCGCAAGAATGACGAAGCCGACGATCGATGCGATTGGCAATAGTGACAGTGAAACGCCAATGCCAAATCTTGCCACGATGTGCTTGACTATCAGCAGCTGGCCAATCAGCGCCAGGCCGTTCGTGTAGTTATTGATGAATGAGTAGAACTGGGTTCTCTCATCGGTCGTCGCGATCTGTTCCTGCACCAGGCTGGCTGTATACATATAGAGGACTGTGCCGAGCAGGCTTGCGATAACCGACTTTGCGGCAATGCCGATGAAGTACTTCGAGCGAAATACATGGGTGATTCCAGCGAATGGATTACCGCCCAGTGGCTGGCTGCTAGCAAGCGCTTCCTCGCCTCCTTCCCGCTGTTGCTGCTCAACCCAGCTTCGCAGTCGATAAATACAAAAGACAGCGATGATCAGCAGCGTAGCCGAAAACGGAAACAGGTTTTGAAACCCGATTTGGGTCACCATCGTGCTAGTCGCTATGCCGCCAAGAAATGCACCGATGCTGCCGCCCGCGGTAATCATGCCGAACAATCTTCGTGCCTGTTCGCGGGAGTATAGGTCGGCCATGAAACTCCAGAACACGGAGATGACGAACAGGTTAAATACGCTGAGCCAGACGAAAAATATTCTTGCCACCCAGATATAGCTGTCGTTGGCTTCGACGGCATAGCTGAAGACGTACCAGAAGATCAGGATATTGGCGACGAAAAAATAATAAACCCAGGGTAGAAACACCTTGCGCGCAAACCGGGAGGCAACCCAGCCGAAAATGGTCGTTGCGGCGAGCATCGCGATCAGGGTGCCGGCGAAAAGGTACTTGATCGTCTCCGGCCCACTGTAGACGGCCATTGCCTCACGGACCGGTCGCAGCATGTAGTAGGAGCCGAGCACGCAAAAGAAGTAGGTGAATGACCAGGCGGCCGCACCGAATTCACTGGGCTTCGCACCCAGCACGCGGGTCACCAACATTTCGAGTTTTTTCGGCAAGGAGCCGTCTGTCGCGTTCGATTCCATCGGCAGCGGCATTCCTTTTTATACTACTATCCGGAGTCCGGCATCATACCGCCACCGCACATTAATAAGGAGAACAATCGTGGAATATGTCGCAATCGTCACAACGCTCGCGCTGATACAAGCTTTCTATTTCGGTGTCAAAGTAGGGCTGCAGCGAGAGGCCCACGGCATCAATGCCCCGGCGACATCGGGTCATCCGGATTTTGAGCGCGCATTCCGCGTTCAGCAAAATACAATTGAGCAACTCATTGTTGTGGTGCCCAGTCTGTGGATATTCGCAACTTACTGGCGGCCCGAGATTGCGGCGGCACTGGGGCTGGTTTTCGTCATTGGGCGACAGATTTACAGCAGCGCCTATATGGGTGATCCATCGAAGCGCACCATTGGATTCAGTATTGGCGCCCTAGCGACAGCCATTCTCTTAGTTGGTTCGCTGGTCGGTGCGATTATGAACCTGCTTTGACGACATCGTTGACCAGAGATGCCGAAACTTGCCACTTTCCTCGATCTGCAGTGTCAGGGTCACACGCTGGGCCTTTATTGTGCTACCTGCGATCGATGGGGGGAGGCTGACCTCGACAAGCTAATTGAGAGCGGACGCGGCAATGGATCGCTGGTCGACGCCAGGTTTCGCTGCACCGATTGCGGTACTCTGGTTGACAAGCAACTTAGGCCGCCGGTACCAGCGATTGGCGGTGCTAGAGCCTATATTCGGACCGCTGTTCGTTAGCCGTGAAGGTGGCATGAGAACCACTGCCTGAAGCTGATGGTTAGAACCTAGCCCACGCTGTAGTAAGTCGGCGACGCCGCTATCTAACGAGGTGGGGTCCAGCGCGCAATATACCGGTAGTCAACCCAGATAAGTCACAAAAAAAGGACTCGTCCATAAGTCCCTGACTTTATTGGTACTCCCTAGGGGAATCGAACCCCTGTCTCCACCGTGAGAGGGTGGCATCCTGAACCGCTAGACGAAGGGAGCATTGCTGTCTTTTCGTACCCCCGGCGGGCGGGGGGCTGTTATTATACGGCCGCGTCTATGATTTCCAAGCGGAATTAGTATTGAACAAAAGCGGGTCAAAGAAGAAATCCAACCCCACCATTATTCCGCGCCCCTCCCACAACGTATCGCGGAACGAAATTTCTCGGAGTGCGCTCAAGGTGCTGTACCGGCTGCACAAGTCGGGGTTTCAGGCTTTTCTTGTCGGTGGTGGCGTTCGTGATGCGTTGCTCGGGTTGCACCCGAAGGATTTCGATATTGCGACGGACGCACACCCGGAGGAGGTGCGTGCGCTGTTTGGCAATTGCCGTCTGATTGGCCGGCGCTTCAGGCTGGCACACATCCGCTTCGGCCGTGAGATTATCGAAGTTGCGACGTTCCGAGCGGCCACTGAGGGCACTGAGAATAACGGTGACGTGGAACACGATCACAAGGGCCGGATTCTTCGCGACAATGTGTATGGCACGATCGACGAAGACGTCTGGCGTCGCGATTTCACCTGCAACGCGCTTTACTACAACATTGCTGACTTCAGCATCTGGGACTACGTCGGCGGAGTCGATGACGTCAAACGCCGTCGACTCGTCCTTATCGGCGATCCTGACCGGCGCTTGCGCGAGGACCCGGTTCGAATGCTGCGTGCCGTTCGTTTTGCGGCCAAACTCGATTTCAAGATTGACCTCGCCGTTCAAAAGTCGATTCGCAAAAATCGTGAGCTTTTATCGAACGTCCCGCCGGCGCGACTGTTTGACGAATTCCTGAAAATGTTCCAGGCAGGATTTGCAGAAACGACTTTCGAGCTGCTGCGCGAATTCGACCTGTTCCGTATGCTGTTTCCGGAAACGGACCGCGCATTGAATGACGATGATGCATTTCTTCGCTTTACGCGGACCGCGCTGGCCAATACGGATCAACGGGTTGCTGCTGAAAAGTCAGTAACGCCAATGTTTCTGTTGGGCGTATTCTTCTGGGCGCCGGTCAAACGAAGCGCCGAGGAGCTTCGTTCCCGCGAAAAGATGTCTGTCGCCCAGTCTTTAAGTCTCGCGGCCTATGAACTGTCCGGTAGACAGCAGTCTCGCGTCTCCATCCCGCGGCGGTTTACGACACCTATGCGCGAGATTCTGGCCATGCAGCCGCGCTTTGACGTTCGGCGTGGCAAACGGGCGATGAATTTGCTCGAACACCGTCGCTTCCGTGCAGCCTATGATTTAATGATGCTGCGATCTAGTTGCGAGGACTTTGATCCCGAGCTGGCGGCTTTCTGGACGGATGTGCAAAACCAGAATGCGGAAGAAAGATGCAAGAGTTTTGACCTGCAGCAGGCGCCGCGCGGGACGAGTCGAAGAAAAGCGCGCGGCCACCGCAGGCGCCGGACAAAGCAGCAATGAGTGGCCAACGATGGCGGCCTGCTTACATTGGGATCGGGAGTAATCTGGAATCGCCGCGTCGACAGATCGCCGCGGGCTATCTCTCACTGGGAGAGCTCGACGATTGCGGTCACTCGCAGATTTCGCCCTTGTATCGCTCAGCCCCACTCGGGTCGGTGAATCAGCCGGATTTCGTAAACGGTGTCGTAGGGCTGATGACGCGACTGGAACCCCGTGCATTATTTGAGCAGTTGCAGGCAATCGAAGACTCGCTTGGCCGCGATCGCTCCACTGAACGTTGGGGCCCGAGAATCATTGACCTCGATTTACTGGCTTACGGTTCACTGCGCGTTGACGAAGAAGATCTGCAAGTACCGCACCCGGGCATCACGGAGCGGAATTTTGTATTGTTGCCATGGGCCGATATTGCGCCCGGGTTTGTGGTTCCGGGGCACCGAAGTATCGCCAGCCTAGCAAAAGAGGCGACGGCCGAGCCACCCATCGAAAGACTGGATCAAGAATAACGAATGACAGTCAGTGAACTCAGTCCGGTGACCCAGCCGCGATTCATTGCGGTTGAAGGACCGATCGGTGTTGGCAAGACCAGTCTTGCCCGACGGCTGGCGCAGAGCTTCGACGGCGACCTGTTGCTCGAATCTGCCGAGGAGAATCCTTTCCTCGAACAATTCTATCGATCAGGTCGCAACACGGCCTTGCCCGCGCAGCTCTTCTTCTTGTTTCAGCGAGCTCGGCAGCTCGAAAACCTGAACCAAGGCGATCTGTTTTCACACATTCGAGTCGCCGATTTCCATATCTTTAAGGATCGATTATTTGCTGAGTTGAATCTGAACCCGGAGGAGCTCGCACTTTATAATCAGGTACATGAGAAGCTCGATTTTGAAGCACCTTTGCCAGATCTAGTGATCTACCTGCAGGCATCTGTCGATTCGCTGATGACACGTATCGCAAGCCGCAGCGTTGACTTCGAGCGCAAGATGGACAGGGGCTACATAGAGGCCATCGCCGACGCCTATGCCCGATACTTCTATGACTACGCCGATTCCCCGCTGTTAATCGTCAACGCATCAGCGATCGATCCGATTCACAATGATGAAGATTATCAGGCCTTGTACCGGCAAGTGCGTCGAATCACTTCGGGGCGTCATTTTTTCAATCCGGCAGCCGCCGTCGCGTTTGCCTGAGTTCTTACCGGCGACGAACTAGCCTGAAATGGCGTTTCGATCCGATCGCTTGGCCCGATAGAGCGCCGCATCGGCTGCTTTCACCAAGGACTCGAAAGGAACGAGGTAGGAAGACCTTGGGGCCTTGAGCATTGTTACTCCTGCGATGTATCTCGTTTCCTGACCAGCGTGTTTGCACCGTGTTCAGCCAGCGCCCACTGTATGTGATCTGTAACCATTGTCGAATCGTCGTCCTGCCTCGATTTCAACGCGACAACTATTTGCGCTGAGGTTTCGGCATTACCCAGTGCAACGGCGATATTTCTGAGCCAGCGCTTGTATCCGATACGGCGAATCGCACTGCCCTCGGTTCGTAATAGCCATTCCTCCTCGGTCCAGGCGAAAAGCTCAATCAGGTCCGCCGTTGCGAGCCCGTGTCGCGGCGTGAAATCTCCCTCATCGGTTGGCCTCGCGAACTTATTCCACGGGCAGAAGATCTGGCAGTCATCGCACCCGTAAATCCGGTTGCCAATCTTCTTGCGGAATTCGACTGGGATCGAATCTTTTAACTCTATGGTCAGGTAGGAAATACATCGACGGGCATCTAGCTCGTAGGGACCGACAATGGCGTTCGTCGGACAGACATCCATACAGGTCGTGCAGGTGCCGCAGTGCGATGTTTCGGGTGCGTCGCTCGGCAGCGCTATATCGACGTAGAGCTCTCCGAGGAAAAACCAGGACCCGGCGTCCCGATTGATCAGGTTGGTGTGCTTGCCGATCCAGCCGAGACCCGCCTTTTCAGCCAGCGGTTTTTCCAGCACCGGTGCGCTGTCGACAAACACCCGGTGGCCAAAGGGGCCGACAACCGATTCGATTTTCTCCGCAAGCCGCTTTAAGCGTGACCGCAGCACTTTGTGATAGTCGCGTCCCAACGCATACCGCGACACGTAGGCCCGCGACGGATGGTCGAGGAGTGACTCGAGCGTCTCGGACGCTTCGGGCAAATAATCCATACGTGCCGTTATGACGCTGGCGGTCTTCTT
>JAQWSV010000073.1 GCA_029243005.1 Woeseiaceae bacterium | reverse complement strand
CAAATGATCGTTAACCGGGTCGTCAAGAGATAAACTACCACTCTCAACTAATTGCAGCAGTGCTGTCGCCGCGTAAGTTTTTGAGATGCTGGCGAGCATGTAAGGTGTGTCGGCATTCGCCTCTTCACCCTCATCAACATTAGCTAATCCGACGGCATCTGCCACTGCAATCCTGTCAGCTACAGCGAGGGAGTAGCCGATCGACGGCAGATCGTGCTGAATACGTATCGCCTCGATTTCGGATCTGACGGCATCCCAGTCGGGCTGGACATGAGCGACCGCGGGCAGAAAAGACAAACACACCAAAACAAGCTGTATTAGTCTTTTGACCAATTGTCACTCCTTGAGACCATATCTCTGGCCTACTGAAATTCTCTAATTTTCAATAGTTGGCACGATCAAGCCCTTGCAAGCGCGCCAGTAAATGGCTCTCAAAAGACTGTCGTCGCAGCAAGCTTGCTGAGCGCGGATCTATCGCGCCTGTGACCCTACCTCAAGATTAGAGCATGGACTATGTGGGCGATTCAGGCAATCAGGCTACCTTCTTCGCGAACACAGCAGGCAGATTTTGCGCAAAACTCGTAGTTTTTTTCGTGTGCAACTTGTGAAATTACTTTAACTTTGTAGCGGATATATCTGGTAAGCAGGCAGGTTGACTTTTCTCAAAAATCGTTTCGAAAAAAACTGTTTGCAATTCAAGAAATTGACAATAGGATGCATTTTGAGGCAATAGCCTCAGCGCCAGCAAGTTCGCTTGTTGACAACCGCCCTGCAAAAGAAGCACCGAGGCTTTATCAGTAATCGGGGGCGGTGGACGCAAAGGCAGAACCTGCCGGGAAGACGTGAAGCGCAAGCAGAGCGACGGAACAGCAGGAACGCCCCGGGGAACTCGGAAAAGAACCGGAGTGCGCTATGCCAAGGTAGCCCGATACAAGAACAGAATCGGGTGCGGAAGCGGGAAGCCAGCCGCGAGGAGGGTAGACCGGGGAAGTACCAAGAAGAAGGGACTAGCAGACCTACCTGAGCGTCCTCAAATCTGAAAGGGTTGATTCGAAAGAATCAACCCTTTCTTTTTGTGGGGAATATCACCGGCCGGGATGCACGCCTACGCCCATGTGTCCAGCAGATCCTCGTATAGCGCAATTGTTTTTTCTGCCGCATCTTCGACATGGAAGTCGTTACGAATTCGCTCACGCGCTGCGTTGCTCATCCTTGCATGCAGTTCGCGGTCTTTATAGAGCTCGAGAATTCGGTCTCGAACAGGTGTTGACTCGCCGATCGGAACGACGAATCCTGATACGCCTGCTTCGACGAGTTCCGGACTACCGCCCGAGTCAGTCACGATCGGGACGGCGCCGCCGATCATCGCCTCGATAATGCCGCGCGGGAGCCCTTCGCGGCGGAGCGATGGCAGCACGGTGAGGTCGCAGTTGGGGAGTATCCAGGGCATGCGCTTGAGAAATCCGTTTAAGTGAATGTTGTCCCTGTATTGATTGCTGGCGACCAGCGCCTGGTGCTTCGGGTTATCCATCTGTGTGCCGGCCAGTAGAAAGTGGATATTCAGTCCCGCCGGTAATTTGTCAACGGCATCCAGAAGGACCGGCACGCCCTTTCTTGGCACCCCGCGGGCCGCACAAGCGACGATAAATGCGTCCGCCGGAATTCCGAATTGGGCAAGATCTTCAAAGGGGGGCTGGTACCAGTCTGGGTTATGCCCTTTGTGAATGGTTACGGGAACGTCTCGCCGCAACCGTATGCCGGGAATACCCAGGTCCAACAGGTACTGACGAATCGCTTCACAAACACAGATGATGCGATCGATACGAGGATTGAGAAGATAAAGCCAGGACAACGGGTCGAGATAGCTGAGGTTGCCGACGATGCCTCGATAAGCAATCAGTTTGATGTCCATGCCTACGCTTGCCCGCAGGCCATTCATCGTGGCGCGCTTGTCTAGCATATGCAAAACGTCGTAGTGCTTTCGTTTTAGTTCTTCGCGTATGAAACGAATGCCTGGCCGGCTGAGTTTTCGCTTCAGTACGTACGGCATCGTTGGTACGCCAGCTTCGATCAACGCGTCGTAATTGAATGTGTCAGGCCACGTAATGACGGTAATGTCCACACCGCGCCGGTGCATCTCGATAAACAAGCCGGTTTCAGCAGGATCGCTTTCCCCATTGACGGCGAGGACTGTAAGCGGGCGTGTCACCTCAGTTCGGATTTTGGAAGCGAGCGTTTCTTTTTGTCGAAGACAACGATGGAGTCATGAAAGCTTATGCTGTCAAGATTGGCGGACAGATAGGTCAGGTCCATCTCAGTTACGGCGTCAGGATGCTTGTGTCGGAAGTGGGTTTCTTTGCGGTCGAAGTAAGGTTCATGAATCATATCGATCATCTGTTTTGAGACGTCAATGAACGTTTCCGGACTATCAACATGCTTGATCCAGTAGTTCGTATGCATGTCTTCGACCATGTAACAGCCGCCGTTCTTCAGCGACTCCCTGAAAAGGGCGCCGAAACTGATGATCTGGTGATGAGTTTTGTGACTGCCGTCATCAAGAATAATGTCGAAGGGACCAAATTCGCCGTTGACTGCGGCCAGGAAGTTGGGGTCTGCTTGGCTTCCTATTCGGACATAAACGTCCCGGTCAGCAATTTCATGTGCCGCACAGGACCGGTCGACGTCGATGCCGACAATCGTCGAATCAGGGTGGAAATACTCTTTCCACATCCGCAGTGATCCGCCACGGAAAACGCCAATCTCTAGCATGCGAATCGGCTGGTCCCTGTACCGACTAAAGTGCCGCTCGTAGATGTTGAAGTAGTGGTGCCACTTGTGGACGTCGGTATCCGCAGAAAAAATGCGGAACAGTTCGTTGTCGGGCTGCCCAGTCTCTTGCCCAACTGAAACTTTCTCTGTGAGTTTCGCCGGTATGGATTCAGAAGTTGATAGCGCCTTGTCAGCCAGCAATGTCGGCGCCTTGGTAATGAGCAATCCAAATTTGATCAGGAGTTTGTTCAGAAATTTTCTCATGACGCCTCCGCCAGCCCGTCATGATCAGGGTCTGGCAATTTATACAATGCTTCAAAGAATTTGTGCTGTACCTCGCACTGTTGACGATTTATCAGTTGCCAGTGCTCGCCTACAGGGTAGTCCGCCTCTCTCACAGTATTATTTTCGAAAGGAACAGTCGTCTCCTTCCATTGCTTGAAGTAGAAATAGCGGCGGGTCAGGCGCTCAACCTCGGAAAAATAGTAACGGATCTGATCCATCCGCATCTCGTGTAATGACGATATGTTGATGAAAAGATCGGTTGCGTTATCCGGCAGGAGCTCCAGCTGATTGGGTGTCAGAAAAATGATGCTGGAATTATTAAATTCGTCGGCGACGTTTTCGAATGACTCGATCGGCCGGAACGGAAATACACGGCGGTCAGGAAATACGGCTGTGAGATATCGCTGCGCTAGGTAGAGTGCAGGCGGAATATCGACCAGTATGTAACGGCAGTCAGGTTGCAATGCCAGGAAAATATAGGCAGTTCGGCCATACCCTGGTCCGAGCTCCAACACGGTCTTGACGTCCCGGCGGTCCACTTCCCGATGCAGAATCGCTTTGTATTCGAGAACGGAATTGGCGAGGTCCTGTGAGATCAGGCGACCGTTTTGCCGGACATCCAGCGGATTTCCCTCCGCAGGCTCGATGAGTTTGTCCAGCAAATTTTCATCGTCATGCTTTTCAACGTATTCCCACAGGAGTTTCGTCAACAAGTTGTAGTGAATCGTGTGGCGCTTCTTGAAGTAGTCGTGACGCGGTGCAAATAATGCCTTCATGAGGTAGCGGATAGATTGCCAAGGCCCAGCCTGGCTCATCAGGAAGCGGATTTGTTTGTTAAATGGATTGACGATCCAGGTGAAATAATTTCGCGCTACCGTGCGTTTGAAATTCTCATAGCGGCTCTCGACGAGTTGCTGCAGGTTCTTGCGATTTAGTTCTTCCCAGTACTTCGATGGCAGGATTTCTGGTCGAAACCTGGGGAACTCATCGAACATTTCCTGGATTTCGGGATACATTGCGAGTGCTTCTTCAGCCTGATCTGGATTGCTGGATTGTTTGTTCATTTTCGGGTCCGGATGATGCCGGAAAATTGCAAAAAAAACAGGGGTTTTCGCTATCGTAGCGTTTGGTCTGCTTAGACAGCTGAAGACGGGAACTGTACCATGCGGATTTTCCCGGCCTAGCCGGGATGATGTGGGATTCTTAAGCGTGCGAATTTTGTTGACGGGCGGTTCCGGTTTATTGGGAACCGAGATTCAGAAGCTGGATACAACGGTCGAGGCGCCGACGCGCGACGAGCTCGACATTACAGATGCGCAGGCATTCGCCGAGTATGTCAGGTCGTGTCGGCCTAACGTCATTCTGCATGCCGCTGCTGTGACTGATAACCGAGAAATCGAGGCGGACCCGACGGATGCGATTGCCGTCAATATCAAGGGCACCGCCAATATTGTGAGGGCTTGCCTGGGTACTCGGATTCGACTTGTCTACCTGTCGACGGACTATGTCTATGGTGGCGAACGCGGGCACTATGCCGAGACGGACGAAGTTTTGCCCA
>JAQWSV010000068.1 GCA_029243005.1 Woeseiaceae bacterium | reverse complement strand
AGAGCGTCCCGCCCCTAACAATTCGGTTGAGGGTGATGAGATAGTCCGCTCCATTCAGAAATGAATGGGTAGAGTGAATCCCTTGGTCCCAGGTTCGAGTCCTGGCGGGCCCACCAATTCCACAAAGCCTGGCGTCGGATCGCCAGGCTTTTAGGCCAGACACTGGAGGTCAATCCGCGATCATTCTAATGCACTGCATCGATAATCTAGAGCCCCCTATAATCCACCCTCAGTACACATCGTCACGGCACGCTTTGCGGGTCGTGACGGTTCTTGGAACCAGGCATTGAGAACACGGGAACACCCATGAGCAAGCAGAAAATCATCTACACCATCACCGATGAAGCGCCTATGCTGGCGACCCATTCTTTTCTGCCCATCGTACAGGCGTTTACCCGTGCAGCCGACGTCCAGGTGGAGACCCGGGATATTTCGCTTGCCGGCCGAATCATCACCAATTTCCCGGACAACCTGACCGACGAACAAAAGCAGAGCGACGATCTTGCCGAGCTGGGCGAACTCGCCAAGACGCCCGAGGCGAACATCATCAAGCTGCCGAACATCAGCGCATCGATTCCGCAGCTGAAAGATGCTATCACCGAGCTGCAATCCCAAGGTTACGATCTGCCCGACTATCCGGACGAGCCGGAAAACGATGCAGAGCGTGCCATTCGCGATCGCTATGCCAAAGTACTGGGTTCGGCTGTGAATCCGGTTTTGCGAGAAGGTAATTCAGATCGACGCGTTGCAGGCCCGGTAAAGCAATATGCGAAAAACAATCCGCATTCGATGGGCGCATGGAGCAGCAACTCCCAATCGCGCGTTACTCACATGAAGGGCGGCGATTTTTACTCCAGCGAGCAATCGGCAATCATCGAATCTGCCGGCGACGTCAGGATCGAGCTGACGAACGGCGACGGCAACGTTTCTGTACTCAAGGAATCCGTGCCAGTGCTGAATGGTGAGGTCATTGACGCCGCTGTGATGAGCGGCAGCGCGCTTCGCGAATTCTTCGCAAGATCGACTGACGCGGCCAAGGACACCGACGTTCTGCTGTCGCTACACCTGAAGGCAACCATGATGAAGGTTTCCGATCCCATTATGTTCGGTCATGCGGTGAAGATTTACTACAAGGACGTGTTCGAAAAACACGCCACTCTGTTTAACCAAATCGGTGTCGATGCCAACAACGGTATTGGTGACGTCTACGCACGGATTGCTGACCTGCCTGCTGATCAAAAGGCGGAGGTCGAGGCTGACCTGGCAGCGGTCTATGAGAACCGCCCGCCGCTGGCGATGGTTAACTCGGACGAAGGCATTACCAACCTGCACGTTCCGAGCGACATCATCGTTGATGCCTCAATGCCGGCAGCGCTTCGGTCATCGGGCAAGATGTGGGGGCCGGATGGTGAACTCGCGGACACGCATGCAATGATTCCCGATCGCTGCTACGCAGGCATTTACCAAGCCGTTTTCGATGACTGCCGCACGAATGGCGCATTCGACGTGCCGACAATGGGCAACGTCTGCAATGTGGGTCTGATGGCAAAGAAAGCTGAGGAATACGGCTCCCACGATAAGACTTTTCAGATTAAGACTGCGGGAACGGTGCGGATCGTCGATGCAGGCGGCAACACACTCCTCGAACATGCCGTCGAATCCTGTGATATCTGGCGCATGTGCCAAACCAAGGACGTCGCGATACGTGACTGGGTTCGCCTGGCCGTTGTGCGTGCACGGGCGACGGGATCCGCCGCTATCTTCTGGCTCGATGAAAACCGTGCCCATGACGCCAAGCTCATAGGCAAAACAACAGAATACCTCAAAGAACATGATACCGATGGGCTGGACATTAAGATTCTCGCCCCCGTCGACGCCATGCGTGCCACGCTGGAACGCGTGCGTGCGGGTGAAGACACGATTTCCGTCACGGGCAACGTCCTGCGTGACTATCTGACCGACCTGTTCCCGATTCTTGAGCTCGGCACAAGCGCGAAGATGCTGTCCATCGTGCCCCTGTTGGCCGGTGGCGGCCTATACGAGACCGGTGCCGGCGGTTCGGCCCCCAAACACGTCCAGCAATTTGTCGGTGAAGGCCACCTGCGCTGGGACTCGCTCGGTGAATTCCTAGCACTCGCGGTATCGATTGAGGATCTCGCTGGAAAATCAGGCAATGCCAAGGCCGGCGTGCTGGCCAATGCTCTCGATCAGGCTAACGCCAAATTCCTGGAGAACAACAAGTCACCTTCCCGCAAGGTGAACGAACTCGACAATCGTGGCAGCCACTACTATCTAGCCCGCTACTGGGCAGAGGCGCTAGCAGGACAGGACGATGATGCCGACTTAGCCGCAGCGTTCGGCCCGATTGCGTCGGCACTGTCTGACAACGAGACCACGATCATCGACGAACTGAATGCGGCGCAGGGTGCAGCAATCGATATCGGCGGTTACTACCACCCGGATGAGGGGAAGACCGCGGCAGCCATGCGACCGAGTGAAACGCTAAACTCGACGCTGGCACAGATCTGATCGCGAACAACCTGCGGCGGCTACACGCCACAGCCGTTCAGGAATGCCGGCATGGTCACGATGGTGCTGCCAGCAGCCATGTGGCCGAGAAATTCTCGTCGTTTAATCCTCATTGATGAACCCCTAAAAGATCAGATTGAGCTGATCGAAAAGATAATAACCAATGTTCGGGAGTGGTATCAGGATCAAGACGACAGTCGCAGCAATCAGCTGCATGAACGTTCAGCATATGGGCTCGTCACCCCCGTGGCGCATTCTTCCAACGTTGTATCAGAAGGAAACCAAAGAGCATTCCCCCCAGATGGGCGAAATTTGCAACGCCTGGGGATCGTCCACTCACGCCAAGGTACAGCTCCAACAGACCGAACAGGATGACCATGTACTTGGCCTTCATCGGAACTGGCGGAAACATCATTAAAATCATTCGGTTAGGAAATGTCATCCCGAACAGGAGCAGTAATCCGAATACACCGCCGGAGGCGCCGACCGTCGGATAGATCCCGCCCTGCCAAGCTGCCACGAGCAACTGGATGATGCCTGCACCGACGACGCAGGTAAGGTAGTACGTGACAAATCGCCGCGGACCCAGAATCAGTTCGAGTTCACGACCAAACATCCACAACATGAACATGTTGAATGCGATGTGCATGAAGTCACCGTGCAGAAAACCGTAGGTGATCAATTGCCACGGCATGAACGACGGGAATGACGAACCCAATGGCCAAAGCGCAAAGTTCAGGAACAGCGTCTGGTCGAAGTGCTGCAATTGCTGCAGGGCGAATATCAGGCCGTTAGCTATCAGCAGGATGAAGATGACATTAGGGATCGAGCTGTCGTTAACAGGCCGACGGGAATAGATGTGTTGGTTCAATCGATTGTGTTCCTGTATTTACCAGCTGCCGCTGCGCGGTACAGGCAGGACATCAAGCCGGCCAGATACTTAATGAGTTTCATAACATCCCCTGTACAGTTCGTGGTATCACGGGATCGATACGATCCGTCGCGAACTCTGACCGCAAGAAACGACCAATATCGTCGATCGCTTTGCGACTTTCTGGCATCTGGCCAACAAAATACTGGAATACGTGCCACATGTCCGGCCAAATATGCAGATCTACCCTGCCCCCGGCCGACTTAATGTTGTCGGCGAACACCGTCGAGTCACTGAGCAATATCTCGTGGTCCCCTACCTGGATAAGCGTAGGTGGCAAGTTGCTCGCATCAGCATGAACGGGCGAGACTAGCGGCTCACGCCATTCTGCTTCATCGCAGAAGAAAGCCACCACGTCTGGCATCTTTTCCGGCTTGAACCAGGGATCATAGTCCGAGCGCGTGTTATGCGACTCTCCGTCGCCGGCTAGGTCAAGCCAAGGCGAGAGCAGAAAACAGGCGGCGGGTAACGCCTCACCTGCATCACGCAGAGCGAGCATTGTCGCAACCGATAGGTTGCCACCAGCTGAGTCTCCACCGATTGCCATATTGGCCGGATCGATGCCGCCTTTTACCAGCGTCCGCCAGACCTCAAGAGAATCCTCCAGTTGTGACGGAAACCGATGTTCAGGCGCCAGACGATAATCCGGTAATACGGCGCGCATCTGCGCCGAGTTGGCGACGAAGCTTACAAGGCGCCGGTGCGTTGCGGGGCTACCCATGATGTAGGCGCCGCCATGCAAAAAATAAATCACAGGGGCATCTTCACAGCCTTGCGGCGTCAACCATTCGCAGTCGATGCCGCCGACGTTTTCCTGTGCAGACTCCACACCGCGAGCAAGCGGCATCCTTGTCATCCGGTTGTGAAAATCGCGCCGTGCGCTCAACGGGTCAGAGGTGATAAGACTGCGCTTCATCACCTGTTTGGATATCTGGCGAATGATGAATGCCCGAATGCTCACCATCTCAACCAGTCTCCTGTCCGGTCCGAACCGATTCGGCTTGCATCTGTCGAGTCAGCAAGGGAATCAGCCACGGCACGAAGCGCTTCAGATAATGAATGCGCCGGGCATGCTTGTCCGGAAAGACATGCAGAGTATCTCGCTCGATACCCTTGATCACATTGGCGATGACGTCAGCGGGCTCTGAAATCATGTTCTCTGGCACTTCCCGTCGCTCCTCATACCCATACTGTGGCGAGTCCAGGATGGGCGTGCGGCTGAAGCAGGGATACGCATTGGTCACCTGCACACCGGTGTCTTCGAGGTCAGCGGCGAGCGACTCTCCGAATCCTCGCAGGCCGAACTTAGACGCACAATACGACGACAATCCAGGCGAGCCGACCCACCCTGCCAGGGAAGAAATATTCACGATGTGGCCGCGGTCGCGGTCGATCATGCCGGGCAGGAACAGGTTGACAAGGCGCATCGGCGCAAGCAAGTTGAGCTTTATCAGCGTCTCCCATCGCTCTCCAGGCACATGATCCAGACGTCCTCCAAGCCCGATGCCTGCATTGTTGACGAGCACATCCGGCGCAATATCCTTCGCCGTGCATGTGCCGGCAATCGCCGCACATCCCGCCTCAGTTGCAAGATCGGCAGCGACCGAAGCCAGAAGATCGTCACCGGCATCCTCAACTACACCACGTAGCGCAGATTCGTTGAGATCGGTGAGAATGAGCTTGCAACCGGTCTCACGAAACTGCCGCGTCATTTGCTGCCCAAAGCCGCCACCGGCACCCGTGATCAGCACTGTTTTGCCTGTCAATTCAGTCATAGGAATAGGAACGCTCGATTGCTTCGCGGTAGCATAGCAGCCCGGAAAGCCGAATCATTACTGTAAAAGAACAATATGAAAAAACAGGCAGATATTCGCTGGCTCGCGGCCGGTGCCCTCATCGGATTGATCGCCGCTGGATACGGAATCCTCAGGCAGTCGTCAGCAGATGAAGCGTTACCGGCCGGCGCAGTTGCCATGGTCAATGAAGCAACGATAGGCCGGGATCTCTATAACCGGGCACTGAGCCGCCTGCCGAACCCCGACTCCGCTCGAGCCAAAACGGCGATTTTACAGCGGCTCGTCGACGACGAACTGCTGGTACAGCGGGGCGTGGAGCTGGGCATGACCGCGTCAGATGTCGATGTTCGTGCCGCGATCGTAAATTCACTGATCGCATCCGTGACAGCGGAAGCCGATGCGGCGAATCCTGCCGACGAGGAACTGCAGCAATACCTCACCGACAACGCCGAACAGTTCAGCTATACGGCCCGCTTATCGGTTGAAGCATGGCAAACCGACAGCGAGCCCCTCGCGCAAATGTTCGTCAGTGCACTGCGTACCAACGGTACGGCTGAATTGATCGACGATATCGAACCCATCGCGAACATTCCGACGGAGCTAATTCCGACGGACGCGATGCGGGAGTTTCTCGGTCCCGCGATCACCGCGGCCGCAGCCGAAATGTCTAGCGGGAGCAGTGCCGTTTACGCACGACGGGGTCGCTGGCTCGTTTTGCGCGTCAACGAAAAGGAACTCGCTGCGATAAGCGATGTTGCGCCGGTACGAAATCGCGTGCTGCTCGACTATCGCCGCAGAATGGCCGATATGATGCTTTTAACTTACATCGATAACCTTCGCCAGCGCGCCGACATTTCGGTCGTTGAGCCTTGAGCAGAGTGCGCGCACTTGCGATTGTATTGCTCTTCGCCTCCTCGCTAGCGGGTGATGTTCACGCTCACAATCGATCAGAGAGTTATTCGCACTGGCACCTGATGGAAACGGCGGCGACCGGCACAGTAACGATTCCATTACGAGAGGTCATGCTGCTCTATCAGCTCCTCGACCGTCCGGACACACCACCGCGCACACTCTTTCACGAGCATCTCGTCGATAACGTCACCGTGAGTGCCGACGGCGCGCCATGTGCGTTGGCGGACAGCAACGTACTGCAGGCGGCATCGGGCTTTGTGCGCGTCGAGGTCAGTTTCGACTGCGGAACGGCAGAACCGGACATCCTGGAATTCTTCGCGATGTACGAGGCTGCGCCATCTCATGCGCACTACGCAAAACTGCACCGGGACGGATTACAGCTGGGTGAATCGCTGTTTACCAATGCGACGACAAGTTGGAACTTCGCGAATGTCGCCGCCGGCGCCAACTACTCATTCGGCGCCTTCCTGGCTATCGGTGTCGAACACATTGCTGGCGGAATCGATCACATCGCTTTCCTGGTGGGCCTGCTGCTAATTGCCGGCACCATCGGCCGCAGCATCGTCGCCGTAACAGGATTCACACTGGGTCACTCGATCAGTCTCGCAGCGGCGGTGCTCGGTTATGTGCACGCAGACAGCCAGCTCGTCGAAGCCTTTATCGGCTTCACGGTTGCACTGGTAGCTGTCGAATACTTTCTCCTACAGCGAACCGACACCATGCGCTTCGCGCTAATGAGCCTGGTAGTCGCGTGGCTGACTGGCCTGACCGCCATTCAGCTGGACTTCCTGTCGGTACGGGCGGGGTATTCGTACCTCGGATTCGGTGTTTTCGCAGCCTGCTATCTGCTCGCAGCCAGCACGCCACTTATGAAGGAAGGTACTCGCGCCACCTGGCTCCTGTTTATCGCCACGTGCTGTTTCGGCCTGGTCCATGGTTTCGGCTTTGCCGGATTCCTGATGGATACCGGCTTGCTTGGCACCTCCCTGTTCATTCCGCTGTTCGGCTTCAACCTCGGTGTCGAGCTCGGTCAGCTCATCATCGTTGCCATTAGCCTCGGCGCAGGCACCCTGCTGCGCCGGCATATGCCGCAGGTGCTGCCACAAATGGTGGCTGCCGGTTTATGCGGCATCGGTGTGTTCTGGTTTTTATCGAGGACCCTTACCTGATAACGGAGATTCTCAGAACGCCAGATGATCGATTCGTCAATTTTCCCGATTACGATTTCTGCGCACACTACATCGAGATCGACGACATGCGCCTGCATTACGTAGACGAGGGGCCGGCACTGGCCAATGTGGTGACCGAGTTTATCGAAACAACCCCGAAATACGGCTGAGCGGAATCGCCTAGCGCTCCAGGTACTGCAGCTTGTCCTTGACCTCGCGCCAGTCGTCAGAGTCTGCTGGCGGGTCCTTCATTTCAGTAATTACCGGCCATTCCTGTGACAGTTCAGCATTGAGTTCGAGGAATTTCTCCTGGCCTTCGGGGAGTTCGTCTTCGGAATAGATCGCCTCAACCGGGCACTCCGGCTCACATAAAGTACAGTCAATGCATTCGTCCGGGTCAATAACGAGGCAATTCGGACCTTCATGAAAACAATCGACCGGACAGACTTCGACGCAGTCGGTCAGTTTGCATTTGATGCAGGTTTCAGTGACAACAAATGTCATTGTTCAGGTACCCGGTGGACACGGCCTTTGGCTGGCGGAGCGTTACGCTATTCGACTTTGTTGGCCAGATCAACCCTCCGTAGGGCTGCCTGTCTCAACATATGTCGTAAGGCGGGTCATCGCCTCCCCAAGGACACCGTCAACGGTAGGCGCGACCATATCGAGCCCGCCATCCATGTAGCCGCCAACTGCGTACTGCATCGTGACAACGGTCCCAGAGTCGCTCTCGTCGAATTCCAGGGTCATGTTGCCGGCAACTCCCATCAACCCGAGCGGCCCCAGGCCGCCGGTCAAGCGAAGCATGACACCGGGGTTCACGAACGTCACCATCATATGTACGAGGCCCGAATGCTCACCGAATGCCTCACAGAAACAGCCGGGCACTGTCGCTGTCAGGTAAAGATTGGCGGCATTACCTGAAAACGTAAGATCGCTGCTCCACCATTGCCCGATAAGATCGACAAAGGCGCCGTAGACAACAGCGCGATCAGCATCCACCGTTACCTGGTGACGTATGGTGAATCCATTGGGCGTGGCATCGAGCACCTCTGCAGAGGACTGCTCCGCTACACACAGGAAGAAAAAGACGATCAGCCAGATCTGTAGTCGAATACCGATCACCCATTGATAATCAAACGCCCGAGCTTAACCGAAATATCGAGTGGATTTTCGGTGTCAGAATAATTGTATGGGCAAAAGGTCTCCAGCAGGAATAGTGCCGAGATGAGGGTAGTGCTGAAGTAACATCGTTTTGCGACTTTCAATTGGATCTCCGGTCCACATATCTCAGTGAGTCTTCATTGTCGGGTCCTGCGACTGAATCAAGGCTGTAGAAAGACATCTATATCTAATTATTTGTTTTTAGGGGTTTTTTATAGACACTCACGACGAAAACTGGCAAGTCGTATATGCAAATACCTCGAGAAAAGCCTGTGCAGATCGCAGCCTCGTACTTCAATCGCAGGAAATTCGCTATGAAGTGGTGGAGGATGACGGCCGAATCCTGGTCGTCGTTCCCGAGGCCCTGGTTGAAAAGGCGAAGTACGAAATCTGGCAATACGAATCGGAAAACCAGGCGCCGAGAAATAAAAGCGAAGGCATCAAGCCTGTCTATCAGGATGGCCTGTGGGGTATCGCGGGGTATATCGCCGTCATTTCATTGGTCGCTGTTCTTGCCGGTGAAGCGGCCTTCAACAGAGACTGGCTGGCAGCGGGCCGCGTTGACGGGGTCCTTGTTCGGCACGGCGAATTCTGGCGCAGCGTGACGGCACTCACGCTGCATTCCGGCCTGCCGCATTTCGCAGGCAATGTCGGCTTCGGTGCGCTGTTCGGGTTGATGGCCGGCAGAGTGCTCGGTCCGGGCGTCACCTGGCTGATCGTTTTATTGTCAGCCGCCGTTGCCAATCTGCTCAACACAATGTTGCTCGATCCGTCACACAGAGCCATCGGCGCGTCTACGGCTGTATTCGCTGCACTGGGGCTGGTTGCCGGATTTTCCTGGCGCGCAAGACTTTTCTCCCAAGACCGCTGGGCTTATCGCCTGGGGCCCATCGTCGGCGGAATCGCCCTGCTCGCCTTCACGGGCACCGGGACGCCGGTATCGAACACAGACACAGGCGCGCATCTCGCCGGATTCGTCTGCGGGTTTCTGAGCGGAACCGTAATGCCCCGATTTTATGCCTTTGTTCCCGACAAACGCGTGCAGACCTACTCGGGCTACGCAACGCTGTTTATCGTCGCACTGGCATGGATCGCGGCACTCTAGTCCCTGTGCCTTGACGGGATTCTGGTTGTAGAATCCGCTACCTGAATCGTTGCCTGGTGAGGCGCCGACACCGATGGGAAATCTGCCCCTGTTCTTGCTGATCATCGTCCTAGCCACCGTAAATATCCTGCGCGTGCGCAAGGGTGGCGGCGACCCCTGTAACCACCTGAGTGGCAATGTCCACATCCCAGACGTTGAACACGACGCTGTCATGCGAATGACGCCTGACCTGCAACGGGATGCGCTCATTCGCTCGCCCCAGATTCGTCGGGCGAATGCCCTGTCGTTCGGGCCGGGCGGGCGGCTTTATCCCGCGGACAGTGTGATTCCCGAGCAAGTTCCCAGGCCGAAGGAATACATCCTGACTCAAGGCCCGTGCATAAATTACCCGTTTCGCCGCGGGGCAGCGGGCGTGCCCGGTCATTAACGCCCCGATCCTCACTCCCAACAGGCCATCGCGATGCAGGTAGCCATCCTGTACGCGATCATCGTCCTGATCTGGGGCTCAACCTGGGCGGCCATCCCCTTCCAGCTCGGGGTGGTTGCCGAGGAAGTCTCAGTCGCCTACCGCTTCGCCCTAGGATCACTGGCACTGTTCCTGTTTGCGGCCGCGACCAGGCGATCGCTCACGTTTCCCATACGGTATTACCCGATGGTCATGCTCATGGGTGCGCTCATGTTCTCGGCGAACTACCTGTTTACTTACTACGCGATCAACCACATCACCTCGGGACTGGTAGCCGTTGTATTCAGCCTGATCGTGGTCGCCAACGGGTTATTCGAGATGCTGTTCTTTGGCAGGCCGCTTGCAGGACGACTGATTGCCGCGTCGATTCTGGGCGTCGCAGGCATAGCCTGTATGTTCTGGCCCGAAGTGCGAAGCGTCGATCTCGCTAATACGACCGCATACGGCATCCTGCTGGCAGTGATTGCAGTCACCTTTGCATCCCTGGGCAACATAGCGGCGATCGTATCGACCGACCGGCAGTTGCCGGTCGTCACTGTTAATGCTCATGGCATGGCATGGGGTGCAATCACATCCGCCCTGGTGGCGCTCGTACTGGGACGCGAATTCAATTTTCTTTTCCAGACGGATTACATTGCGTCGCTACTCTATCTCGCTGTATTCGGCTCCGCGATCGCATTCGGCTGCTACCTCGCGTTGCTTCGTACAATCGGGTCTGCACGTGCAGCCTATACTTCGGTACTATTTCCGGTGGTTGCATTGATCATTTCGACCCTAGTCGAGGATTATCAATGGTCCACCCCTGCATTTGCCGGCCTTTTGTTTATCGTCGCAGGCAACTGGCTCGCACTCACAAGAATAGAGAGATTTGATCAATGAATGACGTGACTGAACTGACCAGCGTAGATTGGAACGCACTGCTTGAGATGGTGAAAACAAGCGGCGTGGACTTCGGTTTGAAGCTGATCGTCGCCCTGATTATTTTTTACGTCGGACGACTGGTCGCTCGCATGCTGGTCAATGGCATACAACGCATCATGCAGGCGCAGGAAGTCGACAAAATCCTGGAGACATTTGTCGGCAATCTCGTCTACTGGACGTTGATGGTTTTTGTGATTATTGCGGCCATCAATCACATCGGCATAGAGACCACTTCACTGATCGCGGTCATGGGCGCCGCCGGCCTCGCCGTTGGCCTGGCATTGCAAGGGTCGCTTTCCAACTTTGCCGCAGGCGTTCTGATCGTCGTATTCCGGCCATACAGGGTTGGCGATTTCGTAGAAGCTGCAGGAATCTCCGGTGTGGTCGAGCAGGTTCAGATTTTGACGACAATCCTGAAAACGGGTGACAACAAGCAGATCATCGTGCCGAACAATCAGATCATAGGCAGCATCATCACCAACTACTCGGCCAACGACACGCGGCGCGTCGACATGACGATTGGCGTGAGCTATGACGACGATCTCGACAAGGTTCGGGCAACGATTCAGGCATTGATCGATGCCGACCCCCGAATCCACAAGGACCCAGAACCGGCGATCGTTGTCTCTGCACTGTCAGACTCAAGCGTCAATTTCACGGTAAGAACCTGGGTTAACACGGGCGACTACTGGGGCGTAAAGTTCGACCTGACGGAGGCCGTCAAAAAACGCTTTGACCAGGAAGGTATTTCCTTCCCGTTCCCGCAACAGGACGTACACCTCTACAACAAGAGCTAGCGCGCCTGGCGGTGTTCAGTCCGTAACGTCGGGCTCGATAAAGCACCATTTGAGGCCAGGCACTCTCTTCTTGAGCTCACGCTCGAGTTCGTTGATGTCGGCAACAGCCGAATCAATGTCGATGCCTGGCTTCAGCTTGATCTTGGCCGCCAGCACGGTGTCCGGCCCAAATTGCATCGTGATCGCGTTAAAGACGCTCAAGACATCGTCCTGCTGACTGATGATCTCGTTGATCGATTCCTGAATCACCGGATCAGCGGAACGACCGACGAGCAGCGATCGCACGCGCAATGTCAGGAAGACCGAGATAATGACCAGGACAACGCCGATACACATCGATCCGATCGCGTCATAAACCGGATTGCCGGTAATGCCGGCGAGCGAGACAAACACCAGTGCCAATATGAGTCCGAGCAGCGCAGCGATGTCTTCACCAAGGACAACGACCAGTTCCGAATTCCTGGTGTGTTCCAGCCATTCACGGAATGGCCGCTTCGCTCGGATGATATTGATTTCTCGCAGACAGCCCAGCAACGAAAAGGTCTCGAGGACGATGGCGAAACTCAGCACGAGAACGGCGAGCCAAAGCTGCGACAATGGTTCGGGATGCTGCAGTTTGTGCATGCCCTCATAGATTGAAAACAGGCCACCGAGGCTGAACAGCATCAGGGCGACGATAAAACTCCAGAAATAGCTGAGTTTGCCGTAGCCAAGCGGGTGTTCCTTGTCAGGGGGTCGACCTGATTGCTTCAGACCGAGAAATAGAAGGACCTGGTTGCCTGTATCAGCATAAGAGTGAATCGCCTCTGCTAGCATGCTGCCAGATCCGGTGATCCACGCAACAATCGATTTGGCAATCGCGATGCCGCCATTCGCCAGAAAAGCATAGAGGATGGCGCGCGTGGTGCCACTATGGGAGGTACTGGCCATTGAATGCTGGGGTTTGAGTCAACCGGCTGGCGAGTGTAGCGTTTAAATGAGGATGTGTAACACGGAGTTTGCCATGAAACACACAACGATGAAGATGGGATCCCTGCTGGCTGCGTTGATACTGGGTGCCTGTGCCTCGCATCCAGACCCGATCATCGACATGAAAGGCGTCGATCCCGATCGCATGCAGGCGGACTGGGATGAATGCGAAGCCTATTCGGAAGAGGTCATCGTCAGCAAAGGGATGGCGAAAGGCGCTGCCGGGGGCGCGGTTGTGGGCGCCGCTGCCGGTGCGATCAGCGGCGAGGCTGATGGCGGTGCGAGCTACGGCGCAATCTGGGGCGCAACGAGGTCAGGTCTCGATGGCGCTCGTGAAAAAGAGATGGTGTTCAAACGCTGCATGCGTGGCCGCGGCTATCGCGTTCTGAACTAATGAACAAGGCATACTGTATACTCATACAGTATGCCTATTCCTGCTCCTCCACTGAAGTCGCACAAAGGTCGCGGCGGAATTTCGAACCTGCCCGGCCGGTTTTCCGCCCGGCAGGTCGAATCTGACGAGCCGCAACCTGACGCCGCACCTGATACCGTGCTCCGGCCCATGCAAGCGCGAACGATCATCAGCCACAATCAGTCGCCGGACATTCCGTTTGACCATTCGATCAACCCCTACCACGGCTGCGAACATGGCTGCATATATTGCTATGCGCGCCCCAGCCACAGCTACCTTGATCTCTCGCCGGGCCTCGATTTCGAGACGCAAATCTTCTACAAGCCCAATGCCGTGACGCAACTCCTTGCGGCATGGGAGAAACCATCTTATGTCTGCGAGCCGATCACCATCGGCGCCAACACCGACCCGTACCAGCCGGCCGAGAAGCAGCTCAGGATCACACGTGAACTGCTAGAGACCTTTCTGAAACACCGACACCCGGTCAGCCTGATTACCAAGGGTGGCCTCATGTTCCGGGATCTCGATCTGCTGGCAAGACTAGCTGAACGGAACCTGGTTTCCGTCGCAGTCAGCGTGCCGACAATGGATGCTGACCTAAAGCGCATCCTCGAGCCTCGCATTCCATCCGCCGCGGTTCGATTCCGGCTGATACGGACGCTCGCCGATGCCAGTGTACCCGCAAGCCTCTTACTTGCGCCGATCATTCCCGCCGTAAACGATCCAGAGATTGAATCGATTATCCAGCGAGCAGCGGCCAGTGGTGCGAGAAACGCGGCTTGGATATTCCTGCGGTTACCCAATGAACTCAAGACAATCTTCCGCGAGTGGCTACACACGCACATGCCGGATCGTGCCAGCCACGTCATCAGCCTGATCCGGCAGGCCTCCGGCAACCGGGATTATGACAATCGCTTTGGCATCCGCCAGCGGGGCCGAGGCCCCTACGCGACAATGATAGACACGCGTTTCAAGGCAGCCTGCCATCGCTATGGCATCGGCAGCGGCCGATATAGTGCAATCCTGGATCGCACAGCCTTTGTACCACCCGGTCAGCACCAAATGACGCTTGGGTTTGACTGATTAAGGTATAGTTGAAGGAAGTCGATTTCTGGTCTGTCAAAAGAACCATCTGGCGGGACGAAAGTCTGAGAATTAGTCCGATTCTGGCCATTGGATGATGCGAAAAACCACAATTTCACTCTCCCTGATTGCCGCGACGGCCGTTGCCTGTCCGTGGCATTTCCTTTCAGCACAGGAAACTGAAGAAGATTCCGCGGCCAGCGCAGAACTGGAAATAATCGATCTCGGGCAGGAACGTCAGGCGCCGCACTCGCCGAATGAGGGTGTAGAAGGCATCAAATTTGACGAGGCGACGCAGAGCTACCGCCTGGTGATCGACGATTCCGGCGATGACTATGGTGCGCCGCTGTCCGAAAGAGAGACGCAGCTGAATGAACTCCAGCGCCTGTTTGAGCTCTACAGTGAAGCGCTAGACAACGAGGACTACCTCGAAGCGGACACGCTCGCCAAGCGGGTGGTCGAGTTATCGATTCGCCTGAATGGTCTCGACAGCCATGATTCCGCGAAGGCCATTACCAATCTTGGCATTGCACAACATAAGAACCGTGACTACGCGTCGGCGCTGAGAAACTTCATGGCGTCTATCGATATTGTCGAAAGGATCGATGACAACCTAAGTCCGGGGCTGATCAATCCGCTGCAAGGACTCGCCGCAACACACGCAGCGGTGGGCCGACCCGACCTCGCCAGGCTTGCTTATCAACGAGCAGTACATGTCAGCCACGTCAACGAGGGTCCACACAATCCAGACCAGGTCGACATCCTGACATCCATGTCTGAGCTGCATATATCGCAGCGCGACTGGGACGAAGCGCTTGACATCCAGGAACGCGTTTTTTCGATCCAGGCGCGCAACATCGACCCACTGAGCCTAGAAATGATTCCCCCGCTAGAGCGGCGCGCAAACTGGCAAAACCGCCTTCAGCAATACACTCGGGAACGGGTTACCTGGCGACAGATCATTAACATCCTGGAACGGCACCATGGCAAGAAATCTCTCGAACTCCTGCCGCCACTGACCAGCCTCGGCAATTCCTTTTTGTTTGTCAGCCCGACCGAGTACGACTACCAGCCCGGCGTATCAGCCAGCTCAGGTGAATCCTACATGCGCCGCGCGTACCGCATCGCGAGCGAGCACCCGGATGCGAACTGGGAGACAGTTGAACTCTCAATGTTGTCGCTGGCCGACTACTATGTACTTTCCGGACGGGCGAACCGTGCTGCGACGGTATACGAGGATACGTGGGAGTACCTGACGGAAGGTGACGACCCGGATCGACTACGGGCGCGCAGGGACGACCTTGAAACCATTAAAGTGCTGCAGAAAACCCTCCCACCTCGCTACTACAACAGCGAACTAAGGGACGATGGCCGTCCGCCACCCGACGAGTTTGAGCAGGGCGTCATGAGCTTCATCTATGTTGTCTCGCCGTCGGGGCGCGTGGTCAATGTGAAACACTTGGAGACACAACCCGGGCAGGTCATTAACTTTGACAAGGTCGTGGGACGCGCGCTCCGTCGCCAGATCTATCGACCCAGAATGAAAGATGGCGTCGTCGTCGCAACCGGCGATGTCGTCTATACCCACGAGTTTTATTACCGGGAAGACGACCTGCCGTCGATGCCAGCGGCGGAGGCCGAGCCGTCCGCTGACGATGGAAACAGCCCGGGAGACGCAGCGGAATGATCGCATTCACGTCTGCGCATAACGACGACTGCCGCTATCGACTGCCCTATGCAGATGGCACCAGCCATATCACCCTGCCCGATTCCCACTTCGCCGTTTACTGGGCGACGAGTGGCGCCAGGTACCAATCGATCCCGATCAATTTCATCAGCGAAGATGGCGTTGTCTTTCGCCCGCGGCAAGGACAACACTATCGCGCCATCACCAGTCAGCACGCCGGAGACTGATTTTATGTCTGCATCCAACCTGCATTTCGTCAGTGGCAAAACGATCGTCGAGCCCTTTCCGGTTGAGCTCGAACAAGCGGTATTCGGCATGGGATGTTTCTGGGGTGCCGAAAGACGATTTTGGGAAACGCCCGGCGTCTATTCAACAGCCGTGGGATATGCGGGTGGCTCCACCGCAGAGGCCACATACCAGCAGGTATGCAGTGGTAAAACGGGGCACGCGGAAGTGGTGCTGGTCGTGTTCAATCCGGCCCAGGTCACCTACGAGAAACTGCTGACTGTCTTCTGGGAAAACCATGATCCGACACAAGGCAATCGGCAAGGCAATGACGTTGGCACGCAATACCGCTCGGTGGTCATGACCGTGTCCGACGAACAGGCCGCCGCCGCGGCCGAGTCCAGGGAGCGATACCAGGAACAGCTGAAAGTTGCCGGTTATGGACCCATCACGACAGACATCCTGCCGATGGACAAGTTGTGGTATGCCGAAGACTATCATCAGCAGTACCTCGCCAAGAACCCTGCTGGCTACTGCGGTCTCGGCGGCACCGATGTCTCGTGCCCTGCCGGAGTCGCTGCCGGAGTCGCTGCCGCTTCCTAGAGCGTGCCCGGATTGCGGGACCGCCATCACACGCATTCGCTACAAATCCAATGAAACCTCTTACTGCTCTGGCTTCCAGACGGGCGGCAAAGTCCTTGCCGATCGATTTCTGTCGCGTCCGCTAAAAGACTGCTGCCCTAGAAGGCTGTAGAATCCGCCATCCCTATCATTTGATTACAGGACCACCGTGACCAGAAAGAAAGTCAGGAAACCGAAGACGAACCGACCGAGTCGCAAGAAAGCGGAGGAAGCGGTAAGAGGTTTCATTGGATTTG
>JAQWSV010000045.1 GCA_029243005.1 Woeseiaceae bacterium | reverse complement strand
TGCCTGGACTAAGCTCGCGGGCGAAGCGTCTGTTCGCGCGGTACCCAATCACCTGATCGTACGGACGAGCTTTGGCAGCGATCAGTTTCCGTACCCCGTGGCATTCTCGGACAAATGGTCGTCGAAAGAGTATGTCGAGGTTATTGCGCCCGATATCCTGAGTGCCGCGGCGAGTCCGTTGACAGGTATCGTCAATATTGGCGGTCCGCGTCGAACGATTTATGAATATGCGTCGTTGCGAAATCGGGATGTGCAGGAGATCAAGCGGGATGATTCAGTATTTGAGTCTCCGGCGGACACGTCGCTCGATCTGTCACGCTGGAAACAATACCAGGCAGGGAAAGCCATTGTGCGTCCAGTGAAAGAATGCCGGGTCTGTGGAAGCGACCAACTTGTCAAGTACCTCGACCTGGGCATGATGCCGCTGGCGAATAACCTTGCGCCATCCGCAGCCGCCGCACTGCAAATGAACCGATTTCCGATGCAGGTACAGTTCTGTGAACAATGTGCGATGTCGCAATTAACTGTTGTGATTGATCCACGAGAAATGTTCTCGCATTACACGTATCGCTCCTCGGTCAGCAAGGGTTATGCAGAGCATTGTCGCGCAATGGCGCGTTCATTGGGCAACGCGCTGGGCTTGTCAGCGGATGATCTTGTCGTCGATATCGCCGGAAACGACGGCACATTGCTGGCGGAGTTTCATGACGAACTCGGCGTCAGCGTTCTCAATGTCGACCCGGCTGAGAATATTTCCAAAGTTGCCATTGATCGCGGCGTACCGACCATCAACGAGTTTTGGTCCGGCGCTATTGCGGAGCGAATTGTGGCTGACCACGGCCACCCAAAGTTGATCACCGCGACGAACGTCTTTGCGCACGTTGACGATGTTCGCGGTTTTGTCGCCGCGGCAAAGGACTGTATGGCCGATGATGGTGCGCTAATGCTGGAATTTCCGTATGGCGTCGACTTTATCGAGCATCGGGAGTTTGACACCGTTTATTTCGAGCACCTGAGTTATGTTTTGATCAAACCGGTCGTTGAGCTGGCAAGTGCGTCAGGGCTGGAGGTTTTCGCGGTTGAAAAATATGACATCCATGGTGGCTCTGTTCGGGTATTTATTGGTAATCCGGGCAATCATAGCGTTGAATCATCAGTACAGGATTTCCTGGACCGGGAATCAGAGGCCGGATTCCACGGCGTAAATCGGTATCTGGTCTGGAGCCAGGAAATTGATGAGTTGGTCGAGGAGTTATCGAATGAGCTACGAACGCTTCGCGAGGCAGGCAATAAAGTTGCGGCCTTTGCCGCCTCGGCCAAGGGAAATACGCTGCTCAATGCCTGCCGGCTTGATCGCCGGTCAATTTCCTACATTGTTGACGATACGCCAGAGAAAATCGGCCGCTTTTCACCGGGAACTGGCATCCCGATTGTCGATCGATCGGTCCTCGCGTCCAATCCTCCGGATTACCTAGTCATTCTGGCGTGGAATTTTGCGCGTGAAATCATCGACAATACGGCGGGCTTCAAAGGCAGGTACATCATTCCGATTCCGGCGTACAAAATGACGGGGCGAGCAACGGATGACTGACAAGAAAAATAAAGGAATCATTCTCGCCGGTGGTGCCGGCACCCGGTTGCATCCGCTAACCCTATCTGTGAGCAAGCAACTGATGCCGGTTTATGATAAGCCGATGATCTATTATCCCTTGTCAACGCTCATGTCAGCCGGGATTACAGACATCCTCATCATAACGACCCTGGAAGAACAGGCGGCCTTTCAGAAACTCCTCGATGATGGGCGCCAGTGGGGTATCGAGCTGACCTACGCCGTACAACCAAAACCCGAGGGGCTGGCTCAGGCGTTTATTATCGGCGAGTCATTCATAGGTCAGTCATCGGTTGCGCTGATTCTCGGCGACAATATTTTCTACGGCCACGGGTTACGTCGCCAGTTACGAACGGCGGCTGAACGCCGCGATTCTGCTACTGTGTTTGCATATCACGTCAATGATCCCGAGCGGTATGGCGTCGTGCATTTCGATCGTGACGGCAAGGCCTTGGGTATCGAAGAAAAGCCGGTGCAACCAAAGTCCAGTTATGCAGTGACCGGTCTCTATTTTTATGACCACCGGGTTGTAGACATGGCGCAAGCGTTAACACCTTCACCAAGGGGGGAGCTGGAGATCACCGATATCAACCAGCAATACCTCAACAATGGCGCATTGCATGTCGAGGTGATGGGGCGGGGTGCCGCGTGGCTTGATACCGGTACACACGATTCGTTGATGGAGGCGTCGCAGTTTGTACAGATTATCGAGCACCGCCAGGGCCTCAGGATTTGTTGCCCGGAGGAAATTGCATATCAGAATGGGCTAATTGACGACAATCAACTCGAAAATCTGGCAGATCAGCTCGGTAAGAGCGGTTACGGTCAGTACCTCCGCACGATTATGACCACTCGGCGGTAGTGATGAAGTTTATACCAACACGTCTCGTTGAGGTTGTCCTGGTCGAGCCAGATATTCACGCAGACGACAGAGGTTTTCTTGCTGAGACCTGGCGTTCTGACCTGTTCGAGGCGGCGAACATCGATGCACGATTTGTCCTGGACCTACATTGCCGGTCGGTCAAAGGAACGCTGCGAGGTCTGCACTACCAAGCACATCGTACACAAGGAAAACTGGTTCGCGTGCTAAGCGGCGAAATCTACGACGTCGCTGTCGATGTTCGGGGGTCGTCGCCAACTGTAGGGCAGTGGGTCGCGGAGACGCTATCTGCCGACAATCGCCGGGCCCTTTGGATTCCTCCTGGATTTGCGCATGGATATTTGGTGCTGAGCGAAACGGCGGACATCCAGTACAAGTTGACTGATTACCATGCGCCAGATCATGAGCGGACAATTCGCTGGGACGATGAAGAACTGGCAATAGCTTGGCCGATGGATGAAAGGCACGAATGTACGGTTTCCGACAAGGACCGGGCGGGGCAGTCCTTCAGAGAAGCAGATTATTGTGCGTAGGGTATTGGTAACTGGCGGTGCCGGATTTATTGGTGCCAATTTCGTTCGCTACTGGTCCGAAAGACACCCTGATGACCATGTTGTTGTCCTGGATGCGCTGACTTACGCCGGTAATCGAGAAAACCTTGCCGGACTCGAGTCTCACGATGCGTTCCGGTTCGTGCATGGCGACATCGGTGATCAGCCGCTGGTTGAATCTCTCATTAAGGAGGATGGTCTCGATACGATTGTGCATTTTGCGGCCGAGTCGCACGTCGATCGCTCTATCCACGAGCCTGACGCTTTTATCCAGACCAATGTCAGCGGTACCCACACACTTTTGAAGGTCGCGCGCGAAGCGTGGCTGGATAGCGATAGCGCACCGGGTGACCATCTGTTTCATCATGTGTCCACTGATGAAGTCTACGGGACGCTTGGCCGGGATGATCCCGCGTTTACGGAAAAGACGGCATATGCGCCGAACTCGCCCTATGCAGCCAGCAAGGCGGCATCCGATCATTTGGTTCGCGCCTATCATCACACCTATGGCCTCAATGTCACGACTAGCAATTGCTCGAATAACTACGGGCCCTACCAGTTCCCCGAAAAACTGATACCACTGATGATCGTTAATGCGCTTAACGGCAAGGTGTTACCGGTCTACGGTGATGGATCGAACATTCGGGATTGGCTGTATGTTGAAGATCATTGCCGGGGCATTGAGCTTGTCATCGATAAGGGTAAGAAAGGTGAGACCTACAACATTGGTGGCGACAATGAGTATGCGAATATCGACATCGTCAGTACGATATGTTCAGCGCTTGACAAGCTCTTTGTTACCCAGCCGGAACTGGCCAAAGTCTTTCCAGACGCACCGGCAGTAAAGGGTGATCGAACAGATACCCTGATCACTTTCGTCAAGGATCGCCTGGGACACGACTGGCGCTATGCGATCGATGCGACAAGGTCTTCCGACACGCTCGGCTACTCGCCGCAAGAAGATTTCAACTCAGGGCTGACGCGGACGATAGACTGGATGATAGAGCACGAAACATGGTGGCGCGCCGTGATGGACGGCAGTTACCGCGACTGGCTTGAAACCAACTACGATTGAGCGACCTGGTTCGCCTGTGCTCTCGCGCTCAACCAGTTGCCGCTCCGTATGACGCCTTGGTAGTAACGCAGCAATCCGCTGAGCATGCGGCACCGTATCTTGAGATTGGTTACCCGACTCAGGGTGAGAATATTCATAACCGAGGCCAGCACAAGTCCGGGCAGGCGCAGTAGCGCAATAAACAGATGCGTTGCAAGGCGCCGAATTCCGGAAAAGTGATTCTGCACATAGACGTGCTTTGAAATAATGACCTCGAGCTTGGTCATGGTTTTGACATCGACATTGATCCTGCTCGACCCGCCATGCTCGTGAATAACTTGCACGTCGGGCGTATAGGCTGCCTGCAGGCCCGCATCTTGCGCCCGCTTGCACAGGTCCGCATCTTCGACATACATCCAGTAATCCCGCGACCACCCGCCGATACGATTTAGGTCGGCGCTATCAATCAACAGGAATGATCCCGTAATCCAGTCGCAGTACACGAGCGAATCGTGTCTGCCGCGAGGATTTGGCTGTCGCAAGGGCATCAGGAAGCGTATGAGAAATTTCAGCAGTTTGCTCTGGTTAAGGAAGCCAGGGAATTCGTCAAATACCTTTTGTGACCTCCCATTGGTTCCGACTTGCCTGGACGTAATGATTCCGACATCAGGGTGCCTAGCTTTCTCGAACATCAGTGCACGGATCTCTTCTACGGCAGCGATGACATCCGGGTTCATAAATAGCAGCTGTTCACCAGTTGCGCGTTCAACACCGATGTTACAACCCGTGCCAAAGCCGCTGTTTTGAGGATTGCCGATCATCGTGACCCAGGGAAATCGTCCCTGTTGAATGGCGAGCTCG
>JAQWSV010000043.1 GCA_029243005.1 Woeseiaceae bacterium | reverse complement strand
GGCACACATCGCCGCCGATGCCGGCACCCGCTACATCAGTCACGTAAGGAGCGAAGACCGCTGGTTTGAGGATGCCATCGACGAAATAATTCTGATCGGTCGCGAGACCGGCATGCCGGTGCAGGTGTCCCACCTGAAACTGGCGATGAAACGACTCTGGGGCAGCGCGGACGACGTCATCGCAAAACTGGACGCCGCCCGTGCCGAAGGCATCGACATTACCGCCGACATTTATCCCTATGAGTATTGGCAATCGACCATCATGGTGCTGTTGCCAGACCGCGATCACACGAATCGCGAGACAATTGCCGACGTGCTGGACCAGATCGCGCCGCCCGACGGCCTGTGGATGACGCGCTTCCAGCCCAACCCAGATTACGTGGGCAAATCGCTCACTGAAATTGCGGCGCTACGAGAAGTCGATGTCATTACCGCATTTACCGAGATCGCGCAGGAAGCGCTCGACTGGGAGGCCGAACATGGCGAGCGTGCCGAGATGATCATCGGTACGAGCATGGTTGAAGCGGACATCCATAAACTCCTGTCATGGCCGCACGCGAACATCTGTACGGACGGCGGACTGCGCGACCTGCATCCACGCGGCGCAGGATCGTATCCACGCATTCTCGGGCAATATGTCCGTGAGCAAAACCTGATATCCCTTGAGACAGCCGTCCATAAATCAACCGGTATGGCGGCGAAGCACATGGGCATCACCGATCGCGGTCTGATCAGAGAAGGCATGAAGGCGGACCTGGTGCTCTTCGATCACTCGGCCATCATCGACCATGCCACACCGCTGGATCCGCAGCGGATATCGGAAGGCGTTGATTCCGTCTGGGTTAACGGGAAACTGGTCTTTAAGGACGGCGCCTCAACAGGCGCACGTCCCGGTCAGATGATTCGCAGAAACTAATTCGCTCCTACTGGGCTTTCACCCATTCAACAGCAATCTCGCCCACCTTGCGGCCGAGCGCTGGACCTGACGACTCGGTTGAGTTACAGAACACCACAATTGACAGCCCGAGATCCGGATAGCGGTTGTAGATCGTGCTGAACGCGACCCAGCCCCCTGTATGACCAATCATGAACTCACCATTACGCTCATCGGCACGCATGCCGAATGCGTAGTGGACATTTCGCGGACCTTCATCGGTCATTGCAATTGTGTCCGGATGTGGCATCGTCACTAAATCCATCAGTGACTGGCCGCCTTTGCCCAGCTGATTGTCGTAGAAATTCTGATCCCAGTGAATGAAGTCATCGAGACTTGTATAGACACCACCGTCACCAACCCAACTAAGATTGGTCATAAAGATTTCCCAGCTGCCATCATCCATATTCCGATAACCATCGGCCCGATTGGTAACAATCTGGTTCACGTTATCATTGAAGCGGGTGGCATCCATGCCAAGTCGACCAAATATCTCTTCATCGGCAAATTCACGAAGCGTCTTACCGCTGACACTTTCGACGACGTGTGCCAGTAGGAAATAGCCCAGATTTGAATACTGGTATTTCGTACCCGGTTCGTGAACTAGGTCCGCGTTGACAACCATTGCGTAGAACTCGTCAATAGTCGCGAAATCCTGGTTTCCATAGCGAAATTCGGTTCCGCCCGGGTGTAGCGCTGGGTGGTCGTAGTCACCCATCCCTGCAATGTGGTGCACCATCTGCCGAATCGTGACTTCGTGACCGTAATCAACAAGGTCCGGCAGATAAATATGAACGTCGGCGTCCAGATCGAGGTCACCTCGCTCGGCCAGGATCGCGATCGCCATCGCCGTAAACTGCTTACCGACAGAGCCGGTTCTGAAGATCGTCGTCGAATCCAGCGGGATCGAGTATTCCATGTTCGCAAGGCCATAGCCTTTCTTATGAATGTACTCTCCCCTGTAGATCACACCGGCGGCACAACCAGGTTCGGTCACACCGTCGATGCCGGCGAAGACACTGTCGATCGCGACGCCAAGTTTCGCATCAGCGTGGGTGACAACCGGACCGATAATCATCAGCGCCACAGCCAGCACGAGCCTTGATCGCTCGCCGAGGCGGGTTCCTGTGAAAGGATTTCTAATTGTCACCAGCATACCTCTCCTTCAGATCAGCCAATGTCGCAGACAATTCTGTCAATCTGTCCGCCGCCTCAACACCGGGTGCCTGGTCCGCACCACTGATCATGTTGAGCAGAAATGAAATTTGGCGGGCGAGCATGGGTCGCGGATAGATGATCTCGTCATCCTTCACTGCGTTCAGCACGTCCGATACCAATAACAGACGCTCTACCTCATTCAGCCTCAGATCATCGCTACGCTTCTCAAGGTCAGCCTGCTCATTCTCGACGGTCTGCTGAAACTGCCGTACCTCGGACATCAGATCAATCAAAATCAACTGCATCGCAACCTGCTCATCGATATCCTGCTGACTAGTGCCCTGTGCGATTACGCGTGGATCTACGACAATCGTCAACACTTGGTCGGCCGTCGTTCCGCCCGCCGTCAGACGAATCGTGTACTCGCCGGGCCGCACCAGCGGTCCGTCGGTAAAACTGACATCTTCGTCCTCATCCCAGGCGCCGAAGTGGGTCATGTCCCAGCGGAACCGATTTGTTCCTGCTTCAGCCGACAGGTTTTCATTGACAATGACGCGCGACTGGCTGAGTTGCATATCCTCGATAATCTCGATGTCTGTATCGCCCTCGCCTGGTTCACTTTCGTAAGCATTCACGAGTTCACCGCTCGCATCGAGGATTTCGAGTCGAATCGGTCCCTCTATACCTTTTGGAAGAAAGTAATCGATGATCGCCGCCGGCGGTGGGTAGTCCGGCACACCGTTTGCGCTACGATCGCGGTGGATATTGCGATAGCGTATGGTGTCTTTCGGCGCGAACAGCAACACTTCATCACTTTGCGTATCGAACGCCGGGTCGCGCAGGGTTGCAATATTGTCAAGTACCCAGAAAGACCGTCCCATCGTCGAGATCGCGAGATCGCCGCGAATCACTTTTAGGTCGGTGACCGGTGTAACACCCATGTTTTGCTGGAAACGATGCCAGTTTTCGCCGTCGTCCAGGGAAACGAACATACCCCACTCGGTACCTGCAAACAGCAGTCCTTTGCGGATGGTATCTTCTCGTACAACATGCACCGGGAAGTCATCAGGAATGCCATTAACAATCTGCTCCCAGCGCCGACCGAAGTCCTCGGTTTTGTAAATATAGGGGCGCCAGTCACCGAACTGATAGCGCAATACCGAAATGTAGGCCTTGGCCGCGTTGTGTGGTGAAGGCTCAACCGCATCGACCCGGCCGCCTTGCGGCAGTCCGCGCGGCGTGACGTCCTCCCAAGTCGCGCCGCCATCCTGCGTAACATGGACCGGCCCGTCATTGGAGCCTGTCCAGATGACGCCTTCCTGCACCGGCGACTCTCGCAGGCTGTAAAGCGTGCTGTAGTACTCCTCGCCCGTAATGTCGCGCGTAATCGGGCTACCCGAAATGACCTGAGTCTCGTCCTCGAACGCGGTCAGATCAGGAGAAATTGCCGTCCAGGTTTCGCCGCCATCGGTAGTCACATGAACGTACTGCGATCCCATGTAAACCTTGTTGGGATCATGCGGCGAAACAGAGAGTGGCGCGACCCGCTGAAAACGATACTTAAGGTCCCGCGGATTGTGGCCGTAGATGTTCTCTGCACCAATCGCATATTCCTTTTCCGTGCCGATTCGTTTGTCGAACACAAAGAAGCGGCCCTTGCACTCCGCATAGACGATGTTGTGATTGCCGGGTTTCGGTATCGCTGGGCCGGTCTCACAGCCACCGGAATCGACCAGCCAGGCTGCCGGGTCCTGAGCGCGAAACGGCGGCATGCTCGGCGATGCGATCGTCGTGCTGTTGTCCTGCTGGCCGGCATAAAGCCAGTAGGGATACTGGTCATCGACTTCGACTGTGTACAGCTCCGCGGTCGGTTGATTGAACTGAGTTGACCAGGTTTTGCCGCCGTTGTGCGTGACGTTCGCACCGCCGTCGTTCCCCTGAATGATCAGGTCCGGATTGTTCGGGTTGATCCACATGTCGTGATTATCTTCATGCGGGACGCGCAGTCTTTCCCAGGTCTTGCCGCCGTCGGTCGACTTCTTGTTAACTGTGGCCATGCTGTAAACGACATCTGGATTCCTGGGATCGATTTCGATATTCGCGTAATAGAAGGGACGCGTTCGGATAGTGGAATCGCTGGAAATTTGCTCGAAGGTATTGCCCTGGTCGACCGACTTGAAAAGGCCACCCTCGTCTCCCGGTGCCTCGACCAGTGCATACACAATGTTCGTGTGAGACGGTGATACGGCGAGATCGATCTTACCGATCAGTCCGGCAGGCAAGCCCTCGGTGATCTTTTCCCAGGTGACGCCGGCATCCACCGACTTATAAAGGCCACCTTCGTCCTGTTCCCCACCGGAGATGATCGTCCATGGTTTACGTTCCGCTTTCCAGGCGGTCGCGAAAGCAATATTCGGATTGCTCGGGAGCAACTCGACGTCGGAGAAGCCGACGATATCCGAGTGGTAAAGCACACGCTCCCAGCTCCTGCCGCCGTCCACTGTTTTGAATACTCCGCGCTCCTCATTGGCATTGAATGCCTGACCGATGGCCGCAACCCAGACAATGTTATGGTTCGTTGGGTCGATCTCGACGGCACCGATCTGACCGGTTTCCCGAAGACCAATGTGTTCCCAAGTATCGCCACCGTCGATTGACTTGTACATACCTTTGCCCGCGATGACGTTGCTTCGAAGCCCATCGGAGCCGGTTCCGACATAAACGATGTTGGCATCATTCTGTACCACAGCGATATCGCCGATCGAGGGTGTCTCAAAATAGCCATCGGACACCACCTGCCAGGTCGTGCCGTAATCTTCCGTTTTCCAAACGCCGCCACCGGATGCGCCCAGGTAAAAAGTTCCGGGCTCGGCAACGGTGCCAGCCACCGCCGTCACTCTGCCACCACGCGATGGACCGATATTCCGGTATTCAAAGTGACTGAAATCCTGTGCGACTACGGCGCCGGCAATCAGTGGTGAAAGGGCAGCAGTCAGAAACGTCGTTATTGTTTTCATTATTGTTCTCACAGATAGACAGTCGTCAGGAAACATAATATCAAATGGCCTGTCCGGGGCGAGAGATCGTTGATCAATTGAGATAGAGATCCGCGATCTGCTCAGCCAGCGGCGCAACGTCGGGTTCTGCCCGATTGGTCAAAACGATGATCGTCATTTTCTCATTGGGAAAACGCTGCATGAAGTTACGGAAGCCGCTCGTGCTGCCACTGTGATGCAGACGCCTGTGTCCCTTGTAGTCATCGATTCGCCAGCCGAATCCGTAATTCTCGAGTTCAGGTGTCCAGGCCTGCGCCCACATCTCAACGGACAACAGATCGTTGTCGTAGAGCGCTTGGTCCCATTTGTACAAATCCATCACTGACGAGTACACACCGCCGTCACCCAATATAGCACTCCAAGCGCTTTGGTCAGCGGGCTCGATCTTTCTAAGATCTACTTTGTATCCCAGCGCCCGGTTTGTAACCTCGTTCGTGCCACGACGATAGGCGACTGTTTCGTTCATGCCGAGCTGCGAAAAGATGTGTTGATCGAGAAACTGTGGGAAAGACTGTCCGGACAGGTCTTCCACGAGCACCGCCAAGATCGCGTAGGCCGAGTTGCTGTAGCGATACTCGGTGCCGGGCGCAAAATAGGTGCTGGTCGTGTTGGCAATTAGATCGACAACGCCACGATCGAGTATCTGTTCCGGAAACTGATCGCCATAGATGGGCTCGTAATCCTCGATGCCCGACGTATGCTGCAGCAGATGACGAATCGTGATGTCGTCCATGAATTCCGGAAACATCGGGAAGTGCTGGCGAATCGAATCGTCGAGCTGCAGCCGTGCCTTCTCAACCAGCAACAAAATTGCCGTCGCCGTGAACTGCTTGGTGACCGAAGCGAGGCGAAAATTAGTTGCAGGCGATACCAGGGCACCGGTCTCTATATCCGCTACGCCATAACTACGAACGTCCAGGGCCTGGCCGTCCTTGATGATCATGACCGACGCGCCGGGCGTGCCACCTGGACGATAGTCGGCGAACAGCTGGTCGATTTTATCACCCTGATTCATCGAACAACCAACAAGTATAAGGACTAGCAATAATATGACCGGATTCCGCATGCTCCCCCACAGTTCTGCCCACAGGTGGCCGGAAAGAGTGCAATAATCGGCGGGACATAACAATTGCCGCAAAAACTATGAAATACCGATCTCTGATTGCGATCATGCTGTTGGTCGGCCTAGTGGCCTGCCAGCCGGACACGGAACTCGTTGCCCCTGCCACTGCAGCCATCGACAAAGAATCGCCGTTGGCACGGACTACAACCATCGTGCACTGCGGCATATTGATTGATGGCATCTCCGGCGAACCGAAGTTTGATCAGACCATCATGATCGTTGACGGTCGTATCGGCACGCTGACAAATGAGCGTGCTCTGATCGGCGATATCGACCTGTCTGACTACACCTGCCTCCCGGGCCTGATCGACACGCATGCACACATGGTCGAAGGAACGGACACAGCAGATCTCAGCGTGTACCTGACAAGGACGTCTGAAGAGCAACAGGGAATTGCGACGGAATTGGCCTGGAAAACGCTGGCGGCCGGCTTTACGACGGTGAGAAACCTGGCGGCCTACGATGGGTTTGCGGACGTCGTATTGCGGGATCGAATTGATAGCGGTGAAATACCGGGTCCCAGGATGCAGGTGTCTGGCTTTTACCTAACCATTCCGGGCGGCGGCGGTGATCTGCTGATTCCGGGCTACACAGAAGACGAAATTCCGGAGCGCCTGCGAATGGGCGTGTCTCGCGGACCGGAGGAGTTTCGGCGCAATGCATTAAAGGGAATCAGTGGCGGTGCGACGGTATTGAAAGTGATCGCATCAGGTGCCGTCCTTGCTTACGGTGGCGTGCCGGGATCGCCTGAAATGACGCCTGAAGAAATTGCGGCAGTGGTCGAGGTGGGCCACGCCGCAGACATAAAAGTAACAGCGCATGCGCATGGCGCAGAGTCGATAAAGAATGCGATTCTCGCCGGCGCGGACTCAATCGAGCACGCATCGCTGGCCGATGACGAAGCCATTGCACTAGCGCTGGAACACGACGTTGCCTTTTCTATGGACATTTACAATGGCACATACATCGCATCGGTCGGCCTTGAGGAAGGCTGGCCTGAGGAGTTTCTACGCAAGAATGACGAAACGACGGAAGCGCAACGGCAGGTTTTCTCCAAAGCTGTCGCCGCTGGCGTGCCAATCATCTACGGCACCGACTCTGGCGTTTATCCGCATGGTGACAACGGAAAGATGTTTGCGATACAGGTCAGGCGCGGAATGACACCGATGCAGTCCATTCAATCGGCAACTTCGGTCGCCGCAAAGTATATGGGATGGGAGCGCGATGTCGGCGCGATCGTGCCAGGCCGTTACGGCGACATCGTTGCCGTGCGTGGTAACCCACTCGAGGATATCTCTCGTCTAGAGAATGTCGAGGTCGTGATCAAGGGCGGCGTGCGTTACAAGTAAGCCGTCCACGCCCTGAATTAATCAAGATTTACCGGTTCATTGAAGGCCGGCTGCTCTAGCTTGGTGCCTTACATAAGGCTGTGCCCGATCGGAAGTTAGAGGTTTTTTGTGAGCGTGATGTACACCAACAAAGACATCATCGAGCTTGATACCGGCAAAGCCGTCTTGAATTTATTGGATCCGGACTACTTGCCCGAGCTTCGCGAGGTCTTACGAAAAACGCTGTCTTTATGAGCCTGGGCCGCCCAGGCGCACCAGTACATAGCCGATATAAAGAACCAGTAAAACGCTCGCTTCAGGTGCCCGGACGCCGCGTCCGGTCACGTATAGGAAGATCAGCACGAGTATTGTGGCAACCAATAGTATGGGCAGGTCCACATACAAAATGGCAGCGGGCACGACGAGCGGTGAGATGACGGCAGCGACACCGGGTACCAGCAAGGTATCGAGCACATTGCTGCCGACGAGATTACCGACAGACAAACCACCGCGTTTCTTCAGCAGCGCAACGAAACTGACAGACAGCTCGGGCAAACTGCTGCCCATGCCGATTACGATGGCTGACACCGCGATGTTACTCAGACCAACTCGTTCCGCAAAGCTCGTCGCATAAACGACTGTCAATTCAGCAGCGACCAACAGTAGGACGAGGCCAGTGGCAAGTACGACCCACGCGCGCCAGGCCGGCATGCGCATGATCTCTTCTTCGCTGTCCGGCACTTCCGCGCGGCGAAGAATGATGACACCGAAATATGATGTGTAGCAGGCGATCAGAATCAGACCTTCGAATCTCGAAATGACACCGTCATAGGCGAAGAGAAAAACAGCGGCAATGCTGCCGACGAGGAAGAGGGCATTACGCGGCAGGAACTTGCGGTCCATGGAGCTGTAACCAATGAACCCTGCAACGCCGAACACGAGAGCGAACTGGCCGATCGAACTGCCAATCGCGCTGCCAATGACAATGCCTGACAGGTCTTCACCGGCAAGGCTGCGGAAAGACGCGTCGAACGCCACGAAGAGCTCAGGCAGGTCGGTACCGATCGCCAGAACGAGCATGCCGAACATCGCATCGGACACCCGGTAGCGATCCGCCAGCGACATTGCAGCCTTGATAAGCGTCTCGGAACCGAGCCACAGGCCCACCATTCCGCAGGTCAGCAGCAGGAAATCTGTCATTGCGTCACGCGGCTCCGTGGTGGACGGGCGGCGGTCACCAGCTCATTGGCGCGGAATAGCATGTCCGCAGATTGCAGGATCTTCATTCTTAGTTGGTGGTTGTAATCCGGCCTTTCTTCCAAAAATGTCCGCACCGTTATGACTGCTGTCGATGTACGGTAATTCCGGAGTGTCGCATCCAACCAGCGTTTCGGAAAGAAAATATCGCCCGTTACCTGTATTTCGGTCCAGAGCTCG